>DOWV01000044.1 GCA_003519375.1 Bacteroidota bacterium | reverse complement strand
AAAGTAGAAGATACCGTATAGAAACGATTCCCGGCTTCCGAAACAAAGTGTAAAATGCTGTGTCGATGGGCCAGCATCCATTCTCCACGAGATGCGCTTCGCCGATCGCGCCCTTTCTCCCAACGACGATTGTCGGTTCTTCTACAACAGCTGAATTGTGGAATCCAACAATGCCATTCGAACCGTAGACGGGAAAGTTCCCTCCCACGTCGCGATCTTCGGCTTTAAGAGCTTTGCCGTATTCAAGAGAAACGACTTTCCCCAACGGCATTTTCGACCAGCGATTCATTATTTTTCTCCTAACTTGGCGATAAGAGAATTGCCGCGGGTCACAATTTCATTCTCCAGCTTCATTATCTCGCGTAATATCTTCCTCGGTGAGTCGTGGATAACCGCCTTCGCTGTAAACGGCTTGTATCGTCCCACTTCAAGGCTCCAGTCGTTCTCTTTGATCTTTTCTAAGGGGACACGATAGCTGTTCTCACCCTCCTCCCGCTTCTCCCATTTCAATAGCACATCAGGAATATCGTTCGCAACGACGGGTGTGCGCTTATCGTCCAAGCTGAATCCGTCTGCGGTCAAGTCATAGAACCAGACAAAGCGATTGTCGGTTGCTGGCTTCCTATTACCGACTTTCTCGAATATGAATATGGCAGTCGCAACGCCTGCGTAAGGCTTGAACACACCGCTAGGGAGGCTAATGATTGCCTGGAGATCACACTCCGTGAGCAAAAGTTCGCGGAGTTTCTTTGAGGCATTCGTCCCGGCAAACAACACTCCATTGGGAACGATAACCCCTGCCCTACCTCCTAGTGTTAGATGGTCGATGAACCACTTTAGGAACAGAAGTTCGGTGGCTCGCGTGTTAAGCTTGTAGTTGAGATCGGCCAAAATGCTTTCTTCCTGCACCTTTCCTGCAAATGGAGGGTTAGCAAGGATGCAATCAAACATCTGACCGGGGTAATCGCTGCCAAAACCAGTCGTGAGCGGATTAAAATGGCCGATCTTTGCTTTCTCCAATTGGTGAAGATACAAATTGAGGATAGCGATCTTCACCATGTTCGCATCATTGTCATATCCGGTGAACGCTTGCTCTTCGAGAAACTTCCACTGTGCAGGTTTGAGCTGAGCCCCGTCGATGTGACCACGGCGGAGGTCCGCCGACTTTGTATGCTGTCGTCGGATGTGTGTGAAAGCGGAAATCAGAAACCCCGCTGTGCCGCATGCTGGATCGCAGATCCTTTGCCCCGGCTGAGGATTTACCAAGGCAGTGATCAAATCTATGATATGGCGGGGCGTGCGGAACTGGCCGTTGGGGCCGGATGCTGAAAGGCGGCTCAGAAGATACTCATACATGTCACCCTTCAGGTCCTGACCGTCGTGTGCAGCTAGGTCCATGTCGTGGATCCCTTGCACGATAGCACGAAGGGTCGGGCGGTCGTATATCTTCAGCGTGGCGCGGCTGAACAACAGCTTGCCGGTTTCGGTCAGTCCGGGGAGTTCATGCAGTTTCTCGATGGCATCACGTACGGCATTGAACAATCCGTCACCAGTGAGTGTGACGAAATTTCCCCATGCGAATTTTGACCACGTCCCAGAGAATATCCGTTTGTATCTTTTGTCGAGTGATGCGAGTGTCTCGTCTTTTTCCGTTAGCAGGCGCAGAAAGACCAGATACGAGATCTGTTCGATTGAATCCATTGGATTGTTCACACCCCCGGCGAATAGAATATTCATCAACTGGTCCACATTCTGCCGGAGGCCGGAGGAGAAGAAATTTGACCCGATTTGTATGTCTTTGCCTGGATTTGATGCTGACATTCGTTTCATTTTTAGCGGTCCGAATTAGCTCAGTGGATCTCTCACAATTTGTTCCACAATTCCTCCGGGGAACAACCCAATTGCTTCGCACACCGGCAAATCGCCGAGTAGAACTTTATGCCATGTCCATCTCCCCATATGTTCTTACATCGTCGTGATCAGAAGTAGCCGCTTAGATTAGGCATCCAGAGACATCTATGTTCGTACTCATGAATGATCTCATGTCGCAGTCCCACCATTCACTCTGCTTCGCTATGACTGTATGTTGCGCCTTTGATAAGATAATCATGGTCGAGTTCATCTTTCGTGAACTTCAACACTGTTTTGTTCGCTCTTGGATTGAATTGATCCACTTCGTTGAGCTTGCCGATCCTGTCATTTTCAAGAATGTCAATCTCAACACTTGCTTGAGAACGGCAATTACCCATCATTGCTCTCCGCATCTCTAGATATTTTTCGTGAACAAGCCTGTCCACCTCTTCTCTCTTCATACTGTCCTTCTCAGCTTTCTAGGCTACCAACATCGACTGTCGAACAAGAGTGGATTGCCCCAATGCGTCGAAGACTGCATCGCGTCGTTCAAACCGAGCCAGGGCCGCAATGCCGCCTAACTGGTTGAATTGACTGGCGGTGAATATCGTCATATCGCCTTGCATGAATCGCCGAAGGGCTGCCTGATCTTCGGAAAGCAACTGTGCTGCGGCATCAAGCCATTTCTGCTCACTGTATCTGAGATTGAACCGCGCCGCAATCGAAGATCGGAAGAG
>DOWV01000319.1 GCA_003519375.1 Bacteroidota bacterium | reverse complement strand
CGCGTTCTCGAAGGCAATCTCCCCCAGAATTATTACTTCGAGAAGGACGCTGTCGAGTTGACCGTTGTGCCCGGAGGATCAACTGAATTGAGTTTCAAGGCTTTGCCCCGAAAACGCAGACTGCAAATCATCACGCAAGGTCAGATTGTTGAGGTTGCGCCGCAGAAGGGTAAGCCTGAACCAGCGCAGCCGAAGGTGAAACCTGTGCAACCCGAGAAGCAGAAAGCGGCGGAAGCTGTGCCGCTGAAGGAGCAACCCAAAGCGCAGCCTCAACAGATTGAGAAACAGAAAACGATTGAGGTTGTTCCTCCGGCACGGGAACCTGCCAGGAAGCCTCTGCCCGCGGCCGAACGGAAGTCCGCTCCCAAGATCACTTCCGCTCCACCGGACTGGACGGCGATATCGTCGCGTGTCGTTTTCGTTCCTCTGTGGTTGCGATTTGGCATCGAGTTTTCTTCGTGGCCGAAGAGAGAGCTGGCGGGCTCCGCGGCAACCTACCTTGCGGGAGCTACAGGTCGTCTGGCGTACGTTGAGTTCGCGGGCAAGAAGGATGGACGACCTTCGTACCGTGTTCTGCTGGGCGGGTATGAGTCCCGGAAATCGGCAGAGGCGGCCCTGCCCGGCATTCGCAGCCGAATCATGCCTTCGCAATGAAGGCCATCGTCCCCGAGATGACGACAGACTCTCCAGGTCAGCCCATCCCGTTTCTGTAGATTCTACACTCATTGACATCGCGGCCCACGACTCCCACCTCTGACCTTTGCACCGCTTTACCAGCAAAATCAACACTTTGTCCTCATCGATGTCCCAAAAGGAAACAACCGGGATCTTGGCACTGGCTTTGTATCTCACGGTAAAGTGCTTCACATGACTTTTTATTCCTGAGAAAACTTGACAATGTCCGGTGATTTCCGTTATCTTGATTGCAGCATGAAAGCAAAACTGCTCACATTGCTCCTTGCCTCACTTCTCCTCCCGATTCTCTCCGTGGCCCAAGTGGGTTCCAGCGTTGTCCAGAATCTCACAGTCGAAGTGAAGCCGATCACCAAGATCGCTGTCACAGGCAATCCCGGAGCGTTATTCATCACCGACACACAGGTTGGATCCGATGTAATGTCTGTGAGCGATGATAATTCGAAATACAGCATGGTGACCAACGTCGACAACATGAAGATCGTTGCCTCCATCAACAATGAGATGCCGACGGGAACGAAGTTGATGGTTCGGTTGGAAAGCTCCAGCGGATTAAGCAATGGTTTTGTTGATGTCTCCAACGCCCGCTCCCCGGTGGAAGTTGTAAGCGGACTTGGCAAGGGAAGCGATTTGAATCAGACGATCACATACACGTTTGCGGCGAACGCATCCGTCGGATCGATCAATACCGATACACGCGTCGTAACATTGACGCTCACAAACTAGTTTTGAACTGATGAAAAATCTGAGCACGATTTTGATGGGATTGATTCTCCTCGCATTATGCGCGGGAGTATGTGTTGCTCAGAATCAGAGCTCCGCTTCTCAGACCGTGACGTTTGGAGTTCAAAGATCCGCGCTCCCGTCACTCGCCGCGAATGTATCCCAGTTTAACACCGATGGCGAATCGACAACGCTGAATCCGGCACCGCTGAAACTCACTGTCGGTTCCGATGCTCGTTCGGAGGAATTCGTCGTCAGTACCGGCGCTTCGGGTGTGAAGAAGTTGCGACACCGAGAAACGATCAACGCGGATCGGTTCGTAGAAGCGTCAGAAGCACGGCATCCTTTCCGATCCACTCCTCCAAAATCCGTTATCACCGTAACGCAATAGCGTCTCGCAGTTTTCTTCCGCAGTTTTCGCGGTTTCCTCTCTCCCGCCATCCAATACTCCTGTATTTTTCTCTCTATCGTGGTGACGCGAAGTCATGATGATTCCAATCCCTCTGCGCGGCCTTACATAACGTCAACAGTAGTTCATTCCGACCAGTCTTGTTCGCGAAATCAAAGATCCATTATTGAAACCCGCCAAGATCTCTTTTCCGCAAGTTCTGATCCCACCTGTATTTTCCTCCGTGCTATCCCCTACGCAGTGACACGTATCAACTAATCGATTACCTCCGAATTCTCACCAAAAAACCAACCCCAACCGCGATTCCAATTTTCGAATACGGTCAAGCCCGTAGGCATACACGCGAAGCACCGTATTCTGGGAATTACGGTGTAACTGCGATGTTTATCGGGGCCTTCTTGCGGCACATTTGAATTAGTAAAGCAGAAGGTGTGGTGTAACTATATCATCTCATTGGAGGAAGCCGTGAGAACAATGCGCATTCTTGTCGCCGACGACCATCGCGATTTTCGCAAAGTGGTGTCTGATTATCTGCGCTGTTTGCCAAACGTCGTTGTTGTCGGCGAAGCCTATGACGGTATCGATGTCATCGACAAGACCGAGGAGCTCGATCCTGATGTCTCGCTTATGGATATCACCATGCCGCGCCGAAATGGGCTCGATGCCACACGCATCATCAAGAGCCGGTGGCCTTCTGTGAAGGTGGTGATTGCAACGATGCACGACAGCGAGATGTACCGCTCACAAGCAGCGGAGGCAGCAGCTGACGGATTTATCATCAAATCCTCACTTCGTACAGGTTTGAAAGAAACTTTCGGCAACGGTGTCTTCTCCCCGGTCTTTGCCGTTCCAGCAGGCGTCGCAGGCAAATAGAATTTCATTGTCAACAAGGAATGTGACTATACAATCCACTACTACAAACAATCGATGGAGGATCCAGTGAACATACTCAAGGTGCTCTTGGTCGACGATTACGAAAGGTTCCGTCGGTCATTGGCCTCATTTCTGACGAAGCAGCGCGGCGTCCAGGTCATCGGTGAAGCAGCCAATGGCGGCGAAGCAATTGCTGAGACGGAGAGGCTCCAACCGGATCTCGTCCTCATGGACCTCGAGATGCCCGACCTCGGCGGTATCGAGGCGATGAGGGAGATCAAGATGCGCGTCCCCCGCACGCGCGTGGTCATTCTTTCGCCATACGGAAGCGAGATCTACCGAAGGATGGCGTGGGGGAATTCTGC
>DOWV01000113.1 GCA_003519375.1 Bacteroidota bacterium | reverse complement strand
CTCTCGCGGCGGCTCGGCGACTTTCGCCGCAAGACAAACAAAGCGGTCCGCATTGCCCGAGCGCTGCACGGAAGGCTTCCCATCATCTATTCCGCCACCGAGCATCTCGACGCGGTCAACGTGCGATGGCGCGGCCAGATCAGTGAAAATGCCAAACAACTTGCACACGGTAACGTTCTGCCGGAGATGAATCATAATGAAATTGTCGGTTGGAACGTCGACCGCACCCTCATGAAGAAGACCGCGGTTGTCTTCCTGAAGGACAAAGGTGTCCTCGACCGGGTCCGTCTGCGTGAGAAAATCACTCGCTCGATTGTTCGACGGCACGCGGGAAAGGTTCTGGAAGTGTCAGGCGAAGGATCCTCCCTCCTTGCAAGAATATTCTCTCTGGTCTATCTCGGCGACTGGGCGAGTTTCTACCTCGCCATTCTGAACGGGAAAGACCCCACCCCTGTGACGGTGATAGAGTATCTGAAGGGCGAACTGGCAAAATCCTGAATAGATTCATCGTGTTCGTTAATTGGTGAGTGGTTAACTGCGTGAAATGAAGGCCGCGCATACACGCACATGACAGCTCACCATTTGACCAATGAACCATTTTACCAATTCACCGGTTATCCATTTATCAAGAATCCACTCTGCTCAACTGTGAACCGAATCGTCCTGAAATATTTCCTTTTGGTGACTCTCTTTTCGCAGACCGCCTCGGCGCAGTTCTACTACTTTGGACGCAACAAGGTGCAGTACACATCCTTCGAATGGAAAGTGCTCCGCACGGAGCATTTCGATATCTATTATTACTCCGAGATGAAGGACCTGGCGGAGCGGGGAGCGAAGTTCGCGGAAGACAGCTACAGGCTTCACGAACAGAATTTCAATCACAACATTCGCGGCAGGGTTCCGCTTGTCTTCTACAGCTCCCACCTTCATTTCGAGCAGACAAACATTACCGGCGGATTCATTCCGGAGGGCGTCGGCGGCTTTTTCGAATTCATCAAAGGACGCGTTGTCATCCCGTACGACGGATCAATGCAGCGGTTCCAGCATGTCATCAGGCACGAGCTTGTGCACGTGTTTATGCACAGTAAGATGAACAGGGTGCTCCTCGACCACCGCATCTCGCAGGACCGTTCACCGCCGCTCTGGTTCACCGAAGGTCTCGCAGAGTACTGGTCCAGCAGCTGGGATACGCAGGCCGAGATGGTGATGCGCGACGCGGTGCTGAACAACTACGTCGTGGGGGTGAATGAGATGGACCGCATCTATGGATCGTACCTCATGTATAAAGAGGGTCAGAAAATCATGCAGTTCATCGCGGAACGGTACGGTCCGGAGAAAATCCTCCTTCTCATGGAGAACTTCTGGAAATCGAGCCTGTTCAGCGATGTGATGAAGCAGACGATCGGCAAGACGTATAAGGAATTCGACGAAGAATGGCTGTACGCGCTCAAGAAACAGTACTACCCCGTGATGGGTAAAGAGGATTTGCCGAGCGGGGTTGCCAAGAACCTTGTCAGTGTCGGGTTCAACGTGAAGCCGCTCTTCTTCAAACGGGACGGAAAACGGGAGCTCTATTTCGTCGGCAACCACACGGGGTACTCCAGCATCTTCCGCATCGATCTCGACCAGGAGAAACCGGATCCGGAGGTGATCATACAAGGTGAAAAAACCTCCGACTTCGAGGCGTTCCACCTCCTCCAAAACAAGATCGATATATCGAAAGCCGGCGTCATGGCCTTCGTCACGAAGAGCGGTGAAACCGATGTTATTCACCTGTATGATCTTCACCAGGAAAAGCTGATGGAATCGCTCCGGTTTCAGGATCTCGTGGTTCTTGGTTCTCCGTCCTGGTCGCCGGACGATAAGAAGATCGTGTTCCCCTCGCTTGACAAGGCGGGTCGAAGCGATCTGTTTGTATTTGATCTCACGTCCCGCGAACTGACACGCCTGACGAATGATATCTACGAAGATCGCGATCCGGCCTGGTCACCCGATGGATCCACAATCGTGTTCGCCTCCGACCGTTCGCCATACGGAAAGGGTGGATCACTGAATCTCTTTTCATACATCCTGGCGACAGCTGAAATTGAATTTGTCACGATCGGCAGGGCGAGCACCGGAGCGCCGGCGTGGTCGCCGGACGGCAAATCGCTGGCGTTTACTTCGGATCTTGACGGATCGCAGAACGTCTGGGTCATAGATATGACCGCACCCAGGCTTGAGCGAACAATGAAAAAACTCACCCAATTCTCTACCGCGGCATTCGACCCTGCCTGGACCGATCAGGACGAGATCGTGTTTGCTGCTTTCGAGAACTTCAGCTTCCAGCTCAAGGAGGTGCGTCAGGTTTCATCGAGCCTGAGCACCGTCACGCGGGCACATCGCTTTACGTACGACGTGAGCAAGGAACTCTGGGAGGCGCCGAAAGTGGAAACGTCGGCCATTGTCGGAAATTTCCATTACGCGGGAGAGTACCGCCTCGATCTGGCGCAAAGTCAGATCTCGACCGATCCCGTCTTCGGCACTTCCGGCGGCGCTGTGTTAGCGATGAGCGATGTGCTCGGCAACGACAAATACTATTTCCTGATCTACAACACGGCACAGGCACGCTCAGAATTCCTCTCCAGTTTCAACGTGGCGATTTCCCGAATCTCGCTCGGGAGGCGAACGAACTATGATTACGGCATCTTTCACTTCGCCGGCGACCGGTACGATCTGTTCGATCCGAATCTCTTCTACTATGAACGGGCCTTCGGAGGATATTTCGTACTGAGCTATCCGCTCTCTATGTTCAGGCGCATCGAAGCGGGTGTTACCATCAGCAACTCCGACAAGGATATCTACATCGAGACGGTCCCTCGCAAGGCGCTCCTCGTCTCCAGTTCGTTCTCCTTCGTCTCGGATAATACCCTCTGGGGTCCCACCGGACCGATGGACGGCAGCCGTGCACGCGTGACGCTGGCGTATACGGCGGACGTGCAGCACTCCAATGTCAGTTACTATACCATCATTGCGGACTACCGGAACTACCTGAGACTCACGACAAGAAGTGCGCTGGCCTCCCGCGCAACGCTTTGGTACAACGATGGAAAAGAAGCCCGACGTTTCTTCATGGGAGGAAGCTGGGATTTGCGAGGTTGGCCGCGATGGGAGATACGAGGGCAGAAAATATGGTTTACGAGTCACGAGCTGCGGTTCCCCTTCGTCGACCAGCTCGGAATTCGTTTCCCGTTTGGCGGACTCGCATTCAGCTCGATCCGCGGAGCCATTTTCACGGACTTTGGCGGCGCCTGGGATTCGGAATACATTGATACAAAGGGAAGCGTGGGAGTGGGAGTAAGGTTCAATCTCGGCGGTATTCTGGTGCTGCGTTATGACATCGGGAAACGCCTTGAGAACAACCTGGCGAATTTTCAAAACGGCCTGTTCTATCAGTTCTTCTTCGGATGGGATTTCTGATGCTGAGAAGGTCGGCACATATCGGTCCGGCACATCGGAATCCCTGGCGGCTTGCGGTCGCGGCAGTTCTTCTCGGTCTGATGCTCGGGGGTTGTGCCGACCGTATCCGTGTCGAGCGCCGGATGACGGCAGCTTCATTTGACTGGATTATGTATGGAGGATCTGGCGGCCGCACGAACGAAAGCTATTCTTCTTTGAAACCTCCGCTGGAACCCGTATGGGAATACAACGCGATGGCCGGAATCTCCGGCACACCGCTCGTGAAGGACAGCGTGGTGCTCGTCGGGACGCTTCAGGGAGAGCTTCACGCAATTCGCCTGTCCGATGGCGAGAGCCTGGGATCCTCGGCAGTTGAATCCGCTATTGTCGGTACTCCGGTCTGGGACGGAGCGTTTGCCTACGTAGCGTGCGGCCTTGGAAATGAGACCCTTGTCTGTGTTTCACTTCGCGACGGGCAGCGACGCTGGGCGCTCCGCATCGGACCGATCGAATCATCACCGCTCATGATCGGGTCGTTTTTGTACGTGACAACACTCGACGGATCACTCGTGGCGTTGACGAAAGAGGATGGAAAGGAAGTCTGGAGGTACGAATATGCCGCAAAGGACCTGCGAAGACCCGTGCGTTCATCACCGGCTTCGGATGGCGAAGTCATCATCGTCGGCTCGGACGGCGGGGATGTCTTCGCCGTTGAACGCATCACAGGAAGACTTCGCTGGAAGATCCAGGTCGGCTCGAGTGTTTTCGCAACGCCCGTTATCTCCGACGGTCTGTGCATTGCCGGGACTCTCGACGGCAAACTTGTTGCCATGGACGCCCGGACTGGCTCCATTCGGTGGAGTTACGAGACCGGCTCACGCATCTACGCTGCGGCAGCCGCTTCGGCCGACCACGTGTTCATCGGATCTGCTGACGGAACCCTGATTGCGCTCTCGCGGGAATCGGGGAGCATGAGCTGGAAGTTCCACGCCAAGAGTTCCATCAGCAGCGCACCGCTGATCTCCGGCGACATGCTGTATGTCGGCTCGCTTGACCGAAAACTGTACGCGCTGCAGATCGAAACGGGAGTCAAACTCTGGGAGTATGAGGTGGAAGGAAGAATCAGGGTTTCTCCGGTGATCTGGGGGGATGTTCTCCTCGTGACGTACGAAGACAAGTTCATCACAGCGATGAGACCGGGACGGCCATGAGAAGGATGTCTTTCATAGTGTTGTTCGCCATGTGTTCGGTTGCCGTGGCCCAGATCCGCCCGGCGAATGACTTGCTCCCATCCGTTACCATCGTTACGACCCCGGCCGGGGCGGATATCTATGTGGATTCGGTTTACGTCGGAAAGTCTCCTCTCCGGAGTATCTCAGTCATACAAGGCAGTCATGTCATCAGAGCATTTTACCCTTCGGTGTTTTCCTGGAATCCCCTCATCGTTGTGGATTCTCTGGAGGTAGTGCCGGGAGCCAACCCCGAAAAGCAGATTATCCTGGGAACGCAGCTTCGAGTGCAGACCGATCCGGCCGGCAGTACGGTCACGATCGG
>DOWV01000070.1:9259-15588 GCA_003519375.1 Bacteroidota bacterium | reverse complement strand
GCGCGTTCTTCGAGTTTGTCATCATCGATCTGTCGTGCTATGTTTTCCAGGATCCGGCAGAATGCATACCAGCTTCCGACCTCCATGCAAACGGCGCTCTTTTCGCTTCTTCCGAAGGCAGACAGCAGGTCGGGGTAGAAACCTTCGCCCTTGACCAGACCTTCACTCAACAATTGCTGTTCGGAGGCTTCGAACCGCGCAATGAACGATGGAAGGGACTGTCGCAGGTAGTTGTCATCGCGGGTCTCGAGGAATGCTTCGTAGACAAGGGCAGCCTGGAGAAACTCAATGCCGCCCGGTGACGGAGTATCGAGCGGGAGCAGAGATCGAGTCCATCGGGCCGGGATTCGTCCCGCCTCGTCTCTATGTTGCTCGATGAAACTCACGGTCTTCAAAGCGTTCGAGCGATCTCCCCATCGCAATGCCTCCACCATAGTCACGAGTGAATCCCATGCCCAGATCCAGTAATAGCGCCCCGGGCATGCCCGGGGAATTCCATAGTCACGTACAATGCACGACTCAACGAGTCCGGGGACAGTTGTGGCGAATTCTTCAAGGTATGGAAACCCCGGCAATGCCAGTCTGCACAGCGTCGGTCGCTCACGCGGCCCCTCACGCTCTGCAACTGCGGCTTCAGCTTGGTCCGAACACCAAATGGTGAATTCCGTTGCTTCACCTGGCTGAAGAGTCTGTTCAAAGATCCATGCTTCCGCTGTTTCGAAGATCGAACATCCTTTGCCTCCAAATGCAATGACGCATTCCGCATCGTAGAGCGCGAAGTCGGTATCCTGAAATTCGGGACGCAGATCGCCGCGAACGGCAAGGCCGGAACGCTTCGGTGTGCTGAAAATCTTTTTTCGAACAGGCTCCGGGATAAGAAAATCACCCGCGTACGGTCCGGTTTGGCGAATCCATTTCTGAAGCATGATTTGGTCCCGAAAACGCGCTACCACCTTTCCACCTTCGGCCCGGAATGGACTCCAGGTCCTTTCCCCGTGGACGGCGGTGAACGGGCTTTCCTTCGCCAACCGCACACACAGGGCCTGCGTCAACTTAGCCGACGACGTACACCGAACCACCAGCGCCCGGCCCGAGGCGGCCATGATAAGCGAGCAAACCCCGTCCGGCAAGAGCGTTCCCGACTCGATGCGCGTCGGTTGCCAATCGACATCGCTGGTTTGCAGCATGTACTCTTTGTTGTCAACTCGAACTGAGAAGCTCAGCACTCCGGACGCGTGAACGAGAATCCGCGAGTTCTTGCTTACGGGTTGAAGCCCGTGATATCCCACTTCGGTGATTCCATGTTCTGCCGAGACGAACGCGTAGATGCGGTCGTGCGAAATCCAGCAGCCTTTGTCCACGAGGGAATCAAGTCTTCGTTTCATGATGTTCCCCTCAGCGAGATCCACGTTCCGTCGAAGTCGACCGCTGTCCCGTCCGGGAAGTCCCACGTTGCATCATTGCTCTTCCGAAGCTGCAGCTCTGGCAGGCCCCCGGTAAGGCATATGCACCAATGGATAACGGCTTTGTCCGTTTGACATGCGATGCGGAGAAATCGATCTCTCTCGCCGTTGTTCGGGTATGCGGGGACGAACTCGGTCAAACCGGTTTTCCAGGTCACCTTTTCTGATGAGAAGGAAACGAAAGCAGTCGGGCAGTTGCTTCCCGCACCGATTTTGAAACTGAGAACCTGTCCTCCGCCGAATTGGCTGAACTCTCCACACGAATGTAAATTCCATTCTATGCTCGCTGCGTTGGCGAGCGTAACGACATCGGCTCCGAATATGTATCGGCCCGGCTGGACACAAATGCTGCGACGAAGCGATTGCACGCCGAGATGCGGAAGATACGAATGAGCAAGGTCTACGGTCGCAGCAACAGTGCTTCCTGCTGTTCTGATGTCAGCCAATGGTGCATGGAGTGAGGGTGGGACAAAGTCCGGCATCCATACTGCCGAATCGCCGATTTGTCCTGTTTCGTTGATCGTGATGATGTTCTGGAGTGAAGTGTCGCGCCGATAGACGGGCCCTGGACCGCCAATCAACATCGAGTTGTTCTGATGCAAGAGGAACGAACCGTTGCACGGGTCGCTGTGCCCGTATCCTCCTGTGATCCCGGCCTCATACCGGTGTTTGCCAAGCGGCGGTCCGGAACGAAATGTAAAGAGGGAATCGGATGTCCGGACGAAAATCTGCGCTCCATCGGGAAAGGCTTTCGTGCCGTCCCGGACAGGAGCAGGCTCGACGTGATCGGGAAACCAGAGGTATTCATAGACTCTTCGCCTCGCAGGAGCATTTCGGAAATCGACGCCCTTGACGGGGAGGTCGAGCAAGACATCACCGAGCCAACGAGCCTCTCCTGATCCGGTCTTTGCAGCGATCAGGTAGTGACACCAACTGTCGCCCCCCACACGGTATTGCGGGTCGCCAAAGGTCACGCCATGCAGTCCATCTGGTGAGGTCGCAGCCGCGCGAAACACAGAAGCATTGACCATGACAGCGCTTTGGGGCCAGAGGTCGGGGCCGTCACCACTCCGCAGGAGCTCCAACCACCGCAGCAGGAAACCAAATTCATAGATCCAGAGATTGATACCATGTGGGAAGAAACCATCTGCAGGAAGCATGGAAAGCACAAGCTTGGCAACACCGGCGAGATGGCTTGACCATTCGCGTGCTCGCAGATGTCTGTCCTGGAAAAGCAGGGAGAAAGCGAGCAAGCCCATTCCGCAGCCGAGATAGTGGGCCTGAGCATAATCTTCACGCTCATAACCGAGATGGTTCCAGCAGATGTCGGCGATTTCCCAAAGGCGCTTCCGGATGCGCTGTTCGTCGTCTGCGCTCAGATGGTGGAATAGCCAGTCATATCCCACGCTCAGGAGGAAGAGCGTTTCCCCCGACTGCGTGTCGATGGTAAGTGGAGCAAAGCCGGGTTGCTCCGTCAGAGCACAGTAGTCCAGAAGGCTCTTGACCCCGCGCTCGGTGTTTGCTGAAGAGGGTTCGATGAGAGCGAGGAACGCACCGATGAGGAGTCTGTCTTCCGGCGTGAGAGATTCAGGGTCATTTGGAATCTTTGATTCCGGTGTGACAACGAGAGATCGATCCCACATCGGAATAAATTCATGGATCCGTCGGAGGAACTCTCTGCGCTCAACGGCCTGATTTTGCAGCAGAGCTAAGAGGTCGGACTGGTTGATCAACAGCCGCGGGTGGCGGTGAAGCTTCTCTGCCGGAATCTCGAAAACGAACGGCGTGGGCTTGAGAGGACGAACTGCGTAGAACTGCGCTTCGAGTGGAACAAGCCTGGGGTCCGTTATGCTCACAACGATTTGCTCTGATCGAAAGGAGCTGATCTTCACTACGGCGCGGAGTACATGCCGGTAGAGCTCATCCCCCCAGAATTGAAATTGCAGCTCATTCTCTCTCTCGCCGGACTTGAGCGTTGTCAAAGGCATTGGTGGGATGCCGCGCCATCCGGGCCAGGGACCGATGCGCAGGCCGGGAGGTTGTTGCTGGAACTGGAAATTCGGGAAGGTATATGGACGGTCTGCATCGCCGTGCACTGCATAGCGACAATGTTCTTCCAGGGGATAGTTCGACGCGTCGAACGTAACGAGAACAATCGTATCCGCCCCCTCTGCGGCAAAGGCCGGAGCGATATACCGCATCCCTGTGTTGCTCGCCGGCTTGAGAGACGAAGTGCCGAGCAGCGTCACAGGGTCTGCAGGGGGGACGTAGGGGGGTATCGTCACAAAGACACCGGTTCGCCCACCAGAGGGAAGAAGATTCGTTTCAGTTCATCAGTCTCGGGGAGTATGACAGAGGTGTCCCCGATCCTCAATTCTCCTCCGTAGGCGTACCCTGCTCTGGAAGGAACGAGCGAAACGATCTTGCCCTGTTTTGTTTGAGTCATCGTAACCCAGCATTTCTCCGGGGCGTTGACCGGCCGAAGTGCGGTCATTGACTTGAGTCGGGTCAACACGTCAGCTGGTTCAGAGGATCCGTGCCCCTGAGAAGCTGGTATCGATTTGCCGTCTTCAAAAGTATTTGGAGTACCGAACAGAAATGCCACTTTTTCTTTGCCGGCTTTCAGACTCCCAAGCAGCTGGCGGTTTATGACGATGGCGTACGGACAGAGGATGAAATCGTACTTGCCCGATCCGACGCAAAACTGATTCCCGGCCCAATGACCGTTTCGCGCCAGAGTGGTTGCCATGACATCGACGTGAAAATGATTATCGAGAAGGGAGAGGATAAGCGCGAAGATCTCTGCTGCAGCTTTGTCGGCACGAAGGTCCGCAAGCGCATACAGTGACTCCACCGGATAGAGAACGAGGAGATTAGCCGATGGAAGTCTGCTGCCGATCTTGTTCAGTTCTTCCGACAGGAAGCTATTCCATGTTGGGAACGCAGGCCACGTTGAATGTGCCGGATAGCCCGGAAGCTCGGGCGTCCCAAGGAATGTGCGCTCCTGGCCGATTGTGCCGACGGGTCCGTACGCGTGAGCCAGCCAGTGTGTGCCGAAGAGAGCCATGACCTTGACGCAGTGTTCCATAATCTCCTTCTGCCATCCCCGCCCGTCGTCGTCGCCGGTGGTCCAGAGGTTGTTGTAGGCCAGGGGGCGTTCGCTCGATTTTCCAAGCGAAGCAGCGAAGACCGACATCGCTGCGAGGTTAGAGTACCATGGAGAATCATGGGCTCTCAGATTGTTCACCGCACCGAGGTCAACGAACCCGCCGCTTTTGGCCCTGGCTGTCTCCCAGAGATTCAGCGATCCGTGGTTCATGTCGCACATATCAGCTGACTCGAAGTGCCAGGTGTCGTGAATGCCCAGGACGGTTGCAGGACCCCAAAGGCGTCGGACCTTCTTGCGAAGATCCAATTCCGCACGAACGACGGAGTTCTGAACCGAGCAGTAGTATGCAAGACGGACCGGGACGTGAGAGGAATCTTCTGCCTCGAATGCAAGCTTCCAGAGATCACGCTCGATCGGATATTTCCTGGTCGCCTGATATGCACTTCGGATCGAAGAAGAGTAGGGGAGTGAACCATACTGGCAGGTGTAGCCCGGCTCGTCCCACATGATCCCATCCGGATGGCATCCTTCGGCCTTTAGCCGGTCGAGCAGCTTTTCGTACCTTCGAAGGTGCTGACGGTTGGAGAAATCAAAATGATTCGTCTGGACGTGGAAGAAGGCGATCATAGACCATTCGTCGTCTATTCCTTTCGGTACAAGACCGAAGGCCTCGACGTATTTGTCGCGAGCATTGTAGAAGTGTCGTGCTCCGTGTGAGATATCGACGACGTCCTTCTTGCCCAAGAGCGCCTTCCCGCGTCTGAATGCATAGACTCCTGCGAGTCCAATCGGGACAAATTCAACGGCGACGTCGGTCAGCGTGTGGACGTGCCGGGGCAGCAGCGTGCAACGAATAGTGTACCGGCCGTCTCGTACATCTGCCGTGTTAGGCACCACATCAGCTTTGGCGGCATTCCCAAAGAGCACGAGTTCCAATGCGGAAGAGTCATGCACAATCTTGTGCGAAACGAAGCGTGGATCGGGACCGAGCCAGCATTTCATCCCGCGCCTGCGGCACATGTCATTGATATGACGCCATGCGTCGATAGCCATCGGATCATCCCAGGAATACCGGCTGCAGCGGACGAACGCAGCCACGCCGCCAAAACCTGCATCTGCGAGATCACGAAATTGCTTCTCGAGCAGCTTGCGGTCTTCGATGACTGCGTCGGTGATCGACCAGACCATGATAGGCCGGGTTTCGTCGTGATGATTTTCCGGATGTGTCTGCTTCACGAGAGTGCCTCAAAGAGTACATTATCAAACCACGTCGTTCCGCTCCCTTCCTGGATCAGAAGAAGATGAAGCCGGTCGGGCGGAGGGGACAGGGGAGGAGTGACGACCTTCAACATGCTCCAATCCGAATCGCCCTGAAGTACCTGGGCTGATGTGAACGTTTCATAGCCTTGAATATCGAACACGCTTCCATGATTCTCCCTGTGGAGCCGCACGGCAATCATCGCCTTTCCTCCGAGGATTGAAGTCTTCACGAGAGCTGACAATTTGTATTTTGTCCCACCAACGAAGGGGTCGCCGCCAAAGGCGGGTCCAAGCGTGGTTACCTTCCAGCACGATCTTCCGGCGCCGCGGGAGTCGATCCTCAAGCACGAAGAGTCATCAAATCCAAAATTATTTTCAAATACCGGAGTTGATGCCGAATCCCTCTCGGCTTCCCATGGCCAGATGTAACGACAATCCGACTTAATGTTCTGGAGAGTGCGTGTGAAACGATTCACGCCGGAAACGTACAATGGGAT
>DOWV01000070.1:8422-9026 GCA_003519375.1 Bacteroidota bacterium | reverse complement strand
TGCAGATTCTATACGCAAAGTGCGCGTCCCACATATACGCACAGAGGCCGGCCGTGACTGTGTTCTCTGTGAGTATGGCAAGGCACGGGTTTTCATCTTCCTGCAGCCACAAAAACCTGTCCCCCCGATTCATCACGATGTTGTGTTTGTCCGAAGTCTCGAGATGATGATGAGGGATTCTCTCAACGCCTGCTGGTGTGACGAAGCAGCAAGCTTGGTACCTTTTCGGATCGTTCGGGTTCGGCGAATATGTCCCATCCGGCCAGAAGTTGACGAACTCGACTTCACCCTGAGTCGGATTCGGAGTCACCAGCCAGCCCTGTTCGGATATGACATCGAGAGTCGCCTGGACGGAGTAGACATAGCGGACGGGATCTTGAAGACTCCGGATCGTCAAAACCATCGAGCTTAAACATGCGCCTGAAGCGGTTGTCCCCGTGCACTTGAGCACGACCTGATCAGGTTTCTGCGAAACGATCTCGACTTGTCCTCCAGCGCCGGTATTTCGTTCCGGGTCCTGATGATTGGCGTACTGCATCCAAAAGAGAAAAAGCGGGACAGTCTCACCAACGAGCGCCCTTCCACCCGGACGAAAGCGCGCAGA
>DOWV01000070.1:706-8106 GCA_003519375.1 Bacteroidota bacterium | reverse complement strand
GCCAGCGCCTCAACCGTCGTTTCCCGTGCCCAGAGTTTATCGAGTAACGGCTGCAGGCGCTCGAGGATAGAAGCGGATGTCCAGCTTGAGAAGCGCACGAAGAATCGCGGATCGCCAGCCGGGTATTTCAGACTACGCTGCCATACTTCACGAAATCCGCTGCCGACGAGCTGGGGATACCGGGCTTCCCAGCCGGAGACGAAATCTGCATCCCTCAGGACGGGGTTCGGTTGATAGATTGATGCGCCGGCAATAATCCATTTCAGTGCTTTCCATGCGGCCTGGGGGTTCTCGGTCTGAGAGCTGATCGACAATCCGCCGCTCTCTGAGCGAAAACACCGGACCGGGCGGATTCCAAAGCGCGGGACCGGAGCAACGCCCCAGCGGATTGTGAGCGTTTCGAACAACACCTGGTGCGGCACAGACTCGACGAGCATCGCCACCTTTCCGGTCTGCAGAAGCTGCGACGCTTGCATGCCCATCGCCTGCATCCGACGGAGGTCTGGCATCAACCGATCGTTCATGAGCGTGAGATATTGCCGGTAGACTTCGAGAGAAGCTTCAGAGAGATTCAGAAACAGAGACCGTTCCTGCGTCGAGGCGCCGTTCATCAGCTCGAATATCTCGACGAAGTGACTTGGTATGAAGAGACCATAGTGCTCCGGCTCTCCGCCGGCATTCTTTTCGGCGGCGATGCGCCGCGCTGCGGCGAGGAGGTCTTTCCATGTCCATGAGGTGTCAGGATATTGAAGGCCCGCCTTGTCGAACAGATCTTTGTTGTAGTACACTCCGGCCGTGAAGTTCCAGTTGCCGACGCTGTAGAGTCCGCTGTCGGCGGAGAAACCCTGACGGTACACATCGGGCCAGAGACGGCCTACAAATGGATCACCGGCGCTGAGAGAACGCATGTCGAGCAATCGGCCTTCCGCCGCCAGCCTGTCCCGGAGGACATTGTTCGTGTAGAAGATGTCCGGTGGCTGCCCGGCTGCGATCATCGCATACAGCTTCTCCTGGCCGGTGAATGGCTGCAGCGTGATCTCGACGCCTGTTGAGTCAGCGAAAGAGGGGATCTCGCCCTGAAGATGTTTGATCTCCACGGCATTCGCAGCGCAGTTGTAGGAAATGCGTGCCTTGCCGGTCTTGGATTGCTCTTTCGTTCCGCACGAGGAAACGATGAGGGCTGCGAAAAGAAGAAAGGCCATCGACCCATTCGAACTCACCGCAGACCTCCCATGGCAATGCCTTTGACAAGATATTTCTGACCGAGTGTGAACAACAGGATGTTCGGAACCATGACCATACACGCCGCCGCCATTAGCAGGTGCCACTGGGTCATACCGGTCCCGACGATCTGCGACTTCAGCATATTCAGCCCCAGTGTCAGCGTGGCATGTTCAGGGGAATTGATATAGATCAATGGAGTGAAGAAATCGTTCCACGTGCCGATAAACGTGAACAGCGCAACAGTGATCAGCGCCGGACGGGCGAGCGGCAGTATGATACTCCAATAGATTCTGAATCGTCCTGCGCCGTCCAGCCGTGCCGCTTCATCGTACTCCCGCGGAATGGTGAGGAAAAACTGACGCAGCAGGAATATGTAGAACGGTGACCCGAAGAAAGAGGGGACGATCAACGGCCAGAGCGTGTCCACCCACCCCAGGCGGGAAAACAAGATGTAGAGCGGGATCATGGTGACCTGTCCCGGCAGCATCATGGTGGCAAGGCAGAGCGCAAAGAGAACAGTGCGTCCCCGGAAACGAATTCGCGAGAATCCGTAGGCGACGAGGCTGCACGAAAGAAGCGTTCCGACGAGGACGAGCCCTGTGACGATAACCGTGTTCAGGAAGTACCGTCCCAAAGGGATGAGCGTGGCGACGTCGGAATAATTCTCCCACCTCGGCTGAGCCGGTATCCATGCAAACGGTTGAGCGAAGACTCCGCGGACGTCTTGCAGTGAAACAGAGAGCATCCATGCCAGAGGCAGCAAAAAGCCGGCGCTGAGGACCGCCAGGATGACGTAGACCGCACCCGAACGAATGAGCGTGCCGATCGCCGCTGGTCTACTGTCGTATAATCGAGGTTCGTTCACTCGCCCGCCTCATAATAGACCCGGTTCTTACTCAGCCTTGTTTGGAGCACCGTGAAGAGGAGAATGATCAAGAAGAGAATCCACGCAAGTGCAGAGGCGTATCCCATCCGGAATTCCAGAAAGGCCTTCTTGTAGAGATAAAGAACAAGAAAAAGCGTTGCATTGTTGGGCCCGCCTTCGCTTCCTGCCTGCGCAGCGCCGGTCATGACAAATGCCTGGGCAAAGACCTGGAAGCTTCCGATGACTCCCATGATGGAGCTGAAGAAGATCGCCGGCGAAATCATCGGGATCGTGATGTGGAAGAATCGCCGGGCCGGACCCGCACCGTCGAGCGCTGCAGCTTCGTAGAGTTCCTGGGGAATGCCTTGCAGCGCGGCGAGGAAGATGATCGTCGTTCCGCCGACACCCCAGAGCGACATGATCACCAGCGAGGGCTTTGCCCACGCTTCGCTTTGCAGCCACAGCGGGCCTTGTACTCCAAGCCAGCGGAGAAACGTATTGAGGAGACCGAATTCGGGATTGAAAACCCAGAGCCAGAGCACCGAAGCTGCGACGATGTTCATGATCGAAGGGAGGAACAACATCGTGCGGAAGAATCCCATTCCCGGCAGCCGGTTATGCAGGAGCATCGCCAGAGCAAGCCCGGCCGCGATGCACAGAGGGACCGAAAAGATCACGTAGAATCCGGTATTCCACAGGCTTGTGAGGAACAACGGATCTTCGGTGATGATGGACTGATAGTTTTCAAAACCAACCCAGGTCGGCGGCGAGAGCATCGACCAGGAGTGCAGGCTGATGGCGAGCGAACCGATCATCGGGCCGGCGGTGAAGATGAGGAAGCCGACAAGCCATGGGGCGATGAACGCGTACCCGCCGAGCGATTGTCTGAAGCTCATTCCGTCGCGGGTCATCGGTTCAGCGCTTCGCTTCCGAAAAGCGTCCGGGGACAGAAAGGACCCTCCGACACCCCGGCTGCGGAGACATCCATGTGAGTGATTTCCTCTTCCATCCCACACCATTTGCGTGAAAGGATATGCTCGCGGAATGGATCGTAGAGAATCTCCATCACGGTTTCTTTACTTCGGGCGACGATTCGCCGAATCTTCGACTCAACAGTCGCCTCTACGTTGACGGCGCGTGCGTGATCCAGAAACTCTGCCCAATCGCCGAACTGGTCCTCAGTCCATAGCTCCAGAAAGAACCCGGAACTCCAGTTGTTGACTTCGTCTCGTGCAAAATCCTTCGCAGGGCCATCATAATTGTACGTTGAAATGAGAAAGAAGTCTTTTTCGACTGAAAGGTGCAACGGCGAACTCCCGCCTGCCGGAACGGGCTCGAATGGGATGAGCAGGATGAAGGTCCTACCGTCGTGGATGCAGATACGCGAACCGGTGCGCAACTGGACCGGGTATCTGGTGACCGGCGTTCCATCGACTGTGATGATGTCGAATGGAGTAGTGTATGAGAAAATGAAGTCCGTTCTGAAGCTCTTGATCCCCTTGTGTCCGGCTCGTTTTGGAGAGTATGAGACGATCAGCCTGTTCTCATGCTGATATGTGGCGCACCGCCCTTCTTCCGAAAGATAGCTGGCATCCACGTCCGATGAGCTCGTGTGGCATGAATTCGGGACGCCTGGCAACGCTCCGTTGTAAACTCCCCGTGTGAAAGCCGAGCGGAAGTCGGAAAGTGACTTGATTTCATCGGAGCGCCGGATGCGAAGCATGACAGAGTCAGAATGTCCCGCATTGACATATGGTTTGGCAGCCGAGCCGAGTGCAAATTCGGGGGTCATGAATGTCGTCAGATCGGTCCAGCCGCCCGGATAGACTTCTTCGTCGAACGCGAAAGGACGATCAGAACTGCGTGCCGTGTCGGCACCATCGGGGCGCACGACTCTCCGGCTGTTTTCGTGGTAACTTTCTCCGTAGGTTGTCATCCGGAATGAGAAGGGGAACGGCTTCTCCCATGCGATCGCCGCGGCACGCCTGGGAAAATGGTGCGGCGTGATGGCTGTGAGCGCATTCTGGAGCAGGTCCGAAGGATGGTCAAATCGAACCGACAGTGAGGGGTCAAGGAAGATCTGCCTGCCCGAAGCGGCGAGGAGTGCGCCATGAAGAACAGAATACCCGCCGAACGAATCTTCAAAGTACGACCGTGAATGCGGTCCGGCGAACTGGCCGCTCGGAGCGTGATAATGCATGGAGACGTTCAGCCAGAGCGCTTCTTCGAGGAAGCGTGCGAGTGACCTGGCTTCAGGATTCTGTCCATATTCACCGATCAAAGCGAGAAACGTAAGATCCAACGCGGTATAGGTCAGGCTGTTGTATTCTGACATTTCAGACTGTCGTAGCCGTCTCGACCGATGATCGCCGATCCGCTGCTGGAATCGCCCGAGACGCCGCAGGCCTAATTCGACGGCCCACGATTCGGAATGCAGTTCGCCCCCAAGGATGAGCGTGCAGTAGGCTCCCAGCGGATGGTTGACGTTCCCGTCTTTCCATTCTGTTCCCGCAGCGTTCACAAGTTCGGAGCGGATTGCGGATCGAAGGGCGTTTTTCGTTCTCTCGTCAAGGCGATCAGGAACGCCGTGAATGAGAGAAAGCATGGAGGCGGGTGTATGCGTACCGTCGCTGCTCGTGAGCGATTGGAGAAGCTCGTTCCCGCGGTTCTTTCGTTCCAGGGAATTATCAAAGAGCAGACTCGTTGCATACCAGCACGTGTCACGCACGATGAGGCAGAGCCCGGTCTTTGGTTCAAAATGCCTATCTCCGGCTTCGCGCGCAAGTTGAAGGAGCCAGCGACGTTGATCCGAGATCGGATTGAGTGCGGTCATGAGGTTCTGTGTGCCTCTCCGGATCAGAATTGAACGGACTGAGGCTGTCCCGTTTTCATAGACTCGATTGCCCTCAGCAAAAGCACCGTCGCTCGTATGCCGTGGCGCAAGGTGGCGGATGGTTGTGCCTTTCGGCGAACAACCTCAAGGAACTCCCTGTTCTCGAGCAGGAAACCGAGTTCTTCAGAATCGGTGTAGTGCTCTTCGTGTTTTCCGTCCCACATGGATACCTGCTTGAGCCTGTCATACAGATGAGCGCTACGAGTGCCGTCCATCACTTGAAAAGAAAGCTTGGAGACGTACGGGGTCAGTCCGATGTCCCCTACGGCAAGGCTGCCTGTCACGCCGCTTGCGAATGTGATAGTCGCTGTCAGCGCGTCAGTGATGTCAAGCCCAGGATGGTGATAATTTCCTCCGGCTGCATAGACCTTGACCGGCTCGCTTTCAAGAAGATAGCACATCAGATCTGCTGCATGGCATCCCTGGGAAATAACGTTACCTCCGCCTCGAACGGGATCGTTCGCCCAGAACGAATCGGGCCAGCGCTCGTCGGTCATTTGTGCGATACACATGAGGGGTGAAGGCATGAACTCACGGACCTTCTGCACTGAGGGGTAGAAACGAAGCTTGAAGGCGGTCATGAAGTGGATGCCTGAATGCTCGACAGCGTTCTGAAGGTCCTCACATTCCCGGAGGGAGATCGCGACCGGCTTCTCCATCATGACGTGCTTGCCGGCTCTGGCTGCCGCAATGCCCAGTTGGGCGTGGCTGTCGTTATGTGTGCACACATAGACCGCATCGATGGAATCATCGCGCAGGAGGCGCTCGGGGTTGGAGCAGACGTATGCGTCGGGTGAGTATGCGAGAAGCTTGCGGGCCCTGGCTTCATCAGTGTCGCACAGCCCGCGGATGGTGGCTGTGCCGATCTCCTTGAGGCAGCGGGCGTGGATCTCCCCCATTTCACCACATCCAATGATGCCGATATTGATTGCCGGTGGCATGCACAATCAGAGCAATAGTGCCTGAAGATGTTGGGGGCTGCAAACTCGAAGCTGGGGCAAAATAGTCCTGATTCCCTACGAAAGCAAGGGTGATGGGGGGTCGTTGAGGGTGATCGCCTGCCTGCCCGCCGAGAGCACACCTCTGCGTTACATTTCTTCCAACGGGGGAAATGTTCATGAAAGACTTTGGAGAGCCCCCGCGGAACTATTTGCAACCGATACGAATTTGTTGTTGCTTTCAAACCAACGCCCCCCATCGACCCAGAAAAGATTCTCCTCGGGCATCGGGGGGGTGAACATCATGCTGCTTGTTGAATGGACCAATGAATCGCTATAATTTCATTCGAGCCGCAGGCGTTTCGCTCGCCTCGCTCCTCATGCGCGACGTTCTTTTCGCGAACAGGCACAAAGGACCAATCATGAATCTTCCTGATGAGGTAACTGCTATCCTGGGCGACCAGCTCGTCACGTTGACGGGCAGGGGAGAGTCCTGGACATTCAAGGACCTGGTCGTTGACTTGCTGGTACAAGGCGAAAGCATTGCTGTGGAGATTGAGTCTCCCCGGTCAAGTCTAACCGCAGTGACGCTGTGTTGGAAACAAACAGGGCGCGACAATTCCAGAATCCTGAATGATCATTGGGAACGAACGTACGGTGATGTCTCGTGGCATGTGCCATCGGATTCGGAACTACTGCCCTGGTACTTCATGGAACATGACGGACGCAGCACGATCGGCGTTGGCGTGAAAACGGGGACCGCATCCTTCTGCTACTGGCAGGTCGGGAAGGAGCGGGTGAGTTTAACGATGGATACACGTTCTGGGGGGAGCGCCGTTCAATTGTCCGGCAGAAAGCTGCTGGCTGCTGAGATTGTCACGACGAAGAGTAATCCAGGTGAATCTCCGTTCCAAACTGCCCGAAGGTTTATGAGAACGATGTGTGATAACGCGCGAATGCCTGCGCAGCCTGTGTACGGAATCAATGATTGGTATTTCACGTATGGGGATAATTCAGAGGACCTGATTCTGGAACATACCAGGATGATGGCGCCGATGGCGGAGGGGCTGAGCAACAGACCATTCTCTGTCATCGATGCCGGTTGGTTTGTGACGTCGCCATCTCTGCCGAAAGAATCCTGGTGGGGAGATCGATTGGATCTTCCCAATTCAAAATTTGGAGACATGAGCCGGGTTGCCGAGCGCATCAGAAAAGCCGGAATGCGCCCCGGGATCTGGACGCGTCCACTCTGTGGAAGCCACAACGATCCTTACTCCTTGATGCTGCCCCTGGTGAAGGGGAGAGATGCACAAAGACCGGTGCTGGATCCTACTATCCCTGAGAATCTGGAAAGGATTTCAGAACTTTTCAAAGTCTACAATAGCTGGTGTTACGATCTGGTAAAGTTCGATTTCACCTCGTTTGATATCTTTGGGAAATGGGGCTTTGAAATGATGCGAGATGGAGCGATCAGCAGTTC
>DOWV01000070.1:274-588 GCA_003519375.1 Bacteroidota bacterium | reverse complement strand
GGGTGGAGCATGCACGACAATTCCAAAACCAATGCAGAGATCATTCTTAACCTTTACAAAACCATCCGGAGAGCGGCCGGGGATACGTATGTCTTAGCCTGCAATACCATCAGTCATCTCTCGGCAGGGCTCTTTGAGTTGAATCGCATCGGCGACGACACTTCAGGGAATGAATGGGCGAGAACACGCAAGATGGGCGTGAACACGCTGGCATTCAGAGGGATGCATCACGGAATATTCTATGCCGCCGATCCCGATTGTGTGGGCGTGACCAACAAAGTGGCGTGGGACAAAAACAAACAATGGATGCATCT
>DOWV01000070.1:0-153 GCA_003519375.1 Bacteroidota bacterium | reverse complement strand
GTAGCGAAAAGCGGTACGCCGCTCTTTATCTCAGCTCAACCCGACGCGACAGGATCGGCACAGAAAGCGATGATCAAGGAGAGCTTTGCGTTGGCCTCTCAGGATTTGCCTCTTGGAGAACCGCTGGACTGGATGGAGAGTGCTTTCCCGAAG
>DOWV01000338.1:3256-5185 GCA_003519375.1 Bacteroidota bacterium | reverse complement strand
GATAAGACCAGAATCTTGTCCGCTGCCGACCGATTCTTGCATGAGGAGCCGATTACCATCACTTCCTCTTCCTCGACGAGAAGTGCCGGTGGTAAACATGATTTCTTTTCGGAGAGTGACTACTGGTGGCCTGATCCGAAAAACCCGGAGGGACCATATATCAGAAAAGACGGGATGACCAACCCCGGTAATTTTGATGAGCATAGGCTCGCCATGAGGCGGTTTAGTATTCAGGTGCCGGCCTTGACAGCCGCTTATTTGATTACCAAGGATGCAAAATACGCCAAACAAGCGATGAAGCACCTTCGTGCATGGTTTGTTACAGAGGAAACGAGGATGAATCCCACCATGCGGTACGCACAGGCAGTGAAAGGAGTATCGATCGGGCGTGATGTGGGCATCATCGATGCTCTGCACCTGGTGGAAGTTGCCAGATTTGTCATGGCTCTCGAGAAGGCAGGCGTGATAAGCGGGGAAGACCTTGACACGATCAAGAAGTGGTTCAATGATTACAACACGTGGCTCATGACCAGCAAGAACGGAATTGGCGAAAGGGACCACCTCAACAACCATGGGACTGAGTGGGTTCTGCAGGTCGCAGTGAATGCACAACTGGTAAATGATAAAGAGAAGATGGACTTTTGTCGGAAGAGGTTTAAGGAGGTGCTGCTTAAGCAAATGGGTCAAGATGGAAGCTTCCCTGAAGAACTGGCCAGAACAAAGCCCTACAGCTATTCGATCTTCAATCTGGATCTTTTGACCGCCATCTGCCAGGTTCTGTCGGATGAGAATGATGATCTGTTTCTCTTTACTTTGCCGGACGGAAGGGGCATGAAGAACGGTATGGAGTTCATGTATCCTTTCATTGCCGATAAAACAAAGTGGAACCATCCTCCCGATGTAATGTATTATGAGTTCTTTCCAAACAGGCAGCCCTGCTTGCTTTTTGCCGGTTTGGCGTATAACGAACAACGATATCTGGATCTCTGGAGTAAACTCAATCCTGATCCGGACAACGAAGAAGTCATAAGGAATTTTCCGATCCGTCAGCCTATTTTATGGGTCAAGTAGCAGATGTTCGCATTGCAGGAAAAGAATCGCAGTGAATTGTCAAATCGAAAGGGTACATGAATGAAAGGCACACGCTCAGTAATAACTCTCGCTGCCATTATGGCAGCCGCAGCTCTGTTTCTGGCTCTGGTCATGATTGGCTGCGATAAGACCGAAAAACCGAAGAGTGAGGCAATCAGTAAACCTAAGACGTTCGATCAATTTGTTTTTTCGACAGAAAAGCTGAAGCGATACAAATTTCCGACACATATTAACGACATCATTCTCGACCGTGTGAACGCTTCCTATTCAGAAGCGTTCATGGTGATCATTGAACCTGAGAAGGCGCCGCCATTTCACAAACATGACGATACAGAACAGGTCTTTTACGTCATCGAGGGTACCGGGGTATTGACCATAGGGGACAAGAGAGATCAGTATGACGTGAAACCGGGCGATGTTGTGAGAATTCCTGTTTCTACTTTTCACTCCATAAGAGCCAACAAAGGAAACACACTGCGCTACTTGAGCGTGGATTGTTTCGGTGACAGACCGACTGCTGAACCTACATGGGATGCGCATGCCAGGGTTCTGTGCGAACAGAATGGCTGGGATTATTCCAAGGTGGTTTCAGAACCGAAGTAGGCAACGAACAGCGATCAGTTTCTGGAAAAAGGCTCCATACTATAAAGACGCCCGGCGCAAAACCCGTGAGACGGGGCAGGCCGGGCGCTTCTTTTTTCTTTAATCTGTGCTGAGGCTGTCGACGCATCTCCTGCCTAGCCTTGGATTCTCCAGACAGACTTTATCCGTTCACCAAACCATGTTCCGACGAGTGAAAGCACAGGCACAATCAGGAGCATCACCCACCACGGCGGC
>DOWV01000338.1:0-3029 GCA_003519375.1 Bacteroidota bacterium | reverse complement strand
GGAACCCTGATAGAGCAGTAAGAACAGTTATTCCGACAATGAGCCAGACACCGGTGAAAAGCAATCCTGACCCGTTAATTGCCATTGCGAGGAAGACGCGGCGCAGCAAAACAAATGGGAGTAAGTGAAGCACGAGAAGAAACTGAAAGAGGATGCCAACCCACTTCCAATCCAACTTTTTGGATTGTGCTGAAAACTCTTGCACTGTAGTCCTCCCCATTTGATGAGTGGTTCACTTTACGCTTCGCCCAAGAAAGACATTGTTCTTGTGGCTACTTCAGCAAGACAAGTCTCTTGGTTTCAAAAAATGAACCAACTCGCAACCTGTAGAAATATACGCCGCTCGGAAGTCCCGACGCGTTCAAGGTAGCTGTATATATGCCAGGCGATTTGACTTGGTTCACGAGTACAGCGACCTGCAGGCCAAGGACATTATGAACTGTAAGAGACACGAATCCCACCGTTGGGATGCTGAAACGGATGACCGTGCTCGGATTAAAGGGATTCGGATAGTTCTGCTCGAGAAGGAACTGCGTCGGCACATCAGACTCGGATGCCTGTAATTCCAGATTCTGAGCGCCTTGTGAAGTCGGAATAGAAAGCTGCTCAATCACCGCGTTCGCTGAGGCAATCAGGGCGCCTGCATCTGTAGAAGGAATCTTCCCTGCTCTGACCAGCCCTTCTAGCTGATTAATAAAGGCGCTGAGCTGATTGATCGCAGCATTGAAGTTCCCTTTATTGATTTGTCGAATTGCGGCATTCAGTTTCGCCGCCAGGGCGTTACCTAGGCCTTGATTGAGAACTGCCCTTGAAATAAGAACGTCCACTTGACCGATGATCAGCAGAGCCTGTTGCTGCAGAGTGAGGGTCGTAAAGCTGAGGATTGAACCGCGCTGTGTCCCTGCGCTGTTTTGTCCCACTGCACGATAGTAGTACGTGGTGCCCGCACTCAGACCCGCCAGATTTGCCGTGACCGAAACCGCGTCCGTCCCGAAGCCAATCGACTGCGAACTTGTCGTGTTGAATGTCGATAACGCGCTGCTCGTCCCCCATTCAAAATATGCAGTTGTGGCGAATCCGTTAGGATTCACGCTGCCATCGAGCATAGCAGATGTCGCTGTAACATTGGTAGCGGCAATGCTCGTGACAGTAGCGGCAGGCGACGACGTTGCGTTTCGGAATACTGAAAGAGAATTGCTGGTCCGGTTCGCTGCAACTACATCAGGCTTACCGTCTCCGTCCACATCACCAACGGCGACGACGAAGGGCCAGACTCCCGTAATGAAGTCAACTTTCGGAGCAAAGGAGTCTGTGGTTATGACGCCAGGAGAGGTTGTGTTCCTCAAGACTGTGAAGGCATTGCTGTAGGCGTTCCCGACAACTAGATCGGGTTTGCCGTCTCCGTCAACGTCACCAAGGACAACAGTATAGGCACCGGCTCCCGCCACTAAGTCGACCGGCGACGCAAAAGAACTTGCCGAAATGGAGCCGGTGGAGCTGATGTTTCTGAATACAGAAACTGTCTGGCTAAATTGGTTTGTGACAATGAGCTCCGGTTTGCCATACCCATCCACATCACCAATGGCGATACCGGCAGGCTCATCCCCCGATGAAATATCGACCTTTGCGTCAAAAGAGCTTGAGGTCATGCTGCCTGGAGAGCTCGTGTTCCTGAAAACAGAAACAGTATTGTTGCCAGCGTTTGTGACGGCTATGTCGGGTTTTCCATCTCCGTCTATGTCGCTGACGGCTACGCCACTTGAATACGATCCAGTCGCGAAGTCAACCGGCGATTCAAACGCAATGGAGCCCGAGCTGCTTGTGTTCCTGAAGATCGAAACAGAACTAATGGGATAACCGGAGTTTGTAACGATGAGGTCAGGCTTGCCGTCTTCATCCAGATCACTAATAGCGATGCCATAGGGGGCATTGATGCCATAGAGGCCGGCACCCGCGATATCGACCTTGGTGGCAAACGTGATCGAACCCGATGCGCTTGTGTTCCTGAAGACTGAAATCGTGTTGCTGCTAAAATTCGTGACGATGACGTCGGGTTTACCGTCACCGTCCAAGTCAGCGCTGGCCACATGGAATGAATTGACGCCTGTGGCGAAGTCAAGAGAGGAGGAAAACGTAATCGAGCCGGTATTGCTTGTGTTCCTGAAGACTGAAATGGAACCCGATGGATTGTTGTTTACGACAGCCAAATCGGGTTTTCCGTCTCCATCCAGATCACTGATGGCGATACCGTAGGGACCAGCTCCCGTAGCGAATTCAACCTTTGGAGCAAAGGATTCTGACGAAATGGAGCCCCCGCCGGGGAATGTAACAATAAAGGGCGCTTGCGAGTAGGCCGTCAATCCATCGACAGTCACCGTAATCGGCAAGTAAGTTGCCCCGGTTGGGACAGTGACGCCAAGAGATGTCGAAGTCGCCGAAGTCACCGCAGCCCGCACGGCGCCAAAGTAAACAACGTTATTCGCAAGTGTGGTGCTGAAGTTTGTGCCGGCGATGGTGACAGATGAACCAATCGGCCCCGATGGCGGAGAAAATGAACTTATGGTTGGGGTCGCCGAAGATGCCAGAGTCGACACAGCACTCTGGACCACCTGCGAAGAGAGGGCGGCAGGCAGCATCAGAATGAAGGCCAGAAAGATTTTAATGAGTTTGCGCATGCGTTCTTCCCTTCGATTAGGTTAGGATTTGGGACCCTGTCCATGCCATCTCACGAGCAACACTCTGGACCGGGCTCTGGCATAGATGCTGTCCACGAGAACAGCGAGGCGGTGACATACACGAGCCAATATCATATACCCCACAAATCCCCTCCCGCAGGTAATCTGCCCCGATCAAAACGCCAAAAGCCGAAATGCCCTCCCACGTCAGGCAATTAGGCTTTTCTTGATACAAGCACACAGACTAAGTTGGTCGGCCCTTGGTTGTGCTCAAGGGACACATACTCCCATACTGAGATACTCACATACTCATCTACTTACATACTCATCCACTTACATACTCACCTACTTCAT
>DOWV01000284.1:7369-8880 GCA_003519375.1 Bacteroidota bacterium | reverse complement strand
CACTTGTCTATGCATGTGCCGCAGGCTATGCAGCATTCGGCGGGATTGCGCATCGTGGCATAATCTCTGGAGAAGGTGCTTCTCGTGTGCAGAAGGCAATACTGATTCACAAGATCGATGATTCCCGGGATGTCTATTCCCTGAACACATGGCATGCAGTACTGGCACGCGGTGCAGGGAATCGAGAGCCGCACCCGCTCTTCGTCGACGAGCTTCGACATATTCTCCAGCTCTTCCCCGGGGTATCGTTCTCCGTCGAGCACGTTGATTGCTTCATCAAGAGCCTGCAGAGAATCCATTCCCACAAGCACGCAATGGATGAACGGCTGAGAGAAGACGTAATTCAACGCAACAGCTTTTGTGCTCACCCGTTCGCCGCCATGCCCATCCGCCGTCAGGAGTGACAGCTTGTTGTCGGCCAAAGCCTTGCCTGCCATGGCGCTCATGGTGAAAACGCCGAGTCCGTTTTCATGGGCGTATCTCAACACATTCTCATTTCGCCTGTTGATGATGTTGAACTGCAATAACACAGCATCGAACATCCCCGTGTCGATGAGTTTCCTGATATTCTCCGGAGAATCGTGGCTGCTGAATGCAAGATGCTTGATCAGGCCCCGTTTGAACGCCTCGTATATCTGGTCGATGACCTTGTTGCCGACAAAGTGTTTTGCCCAGATTTCGTAGTCCAGGTAGTGGAGGAAGTACAGGTCAAAGTACTCCCTGTGAAAGAGATTCAGGGAGTTGGCTAATTGATCCAGCCAGGATTTTGAATTCGATTGATGCGTGGTGTTCTTGCCGGAGATGAGGAGCCGGTCGCGGGGAATATCCTTTGTTGCCTCACCGAAGACTTCTTCGCAGAATCCGTGACAGTAGAACGTGCCAACATCAAAATGATTGATACCCTTCCCGACCGCGTATTGAATGAGGTTGATCGCCTGGTCGAAGCTCGGATTCGACTTGCCGATGGGGAGCCGCATCGTCCCAAATCCCAGGTGGGAAACCAGAAGACCGGATTTTCCCAGCGTGCGGTATTCCATTTCGCTCCAAATTGCCTGGCCCGGGCGGAACCGAGAGACGTTCTCACTCAGGCCGTATTTATGTGCAGTGCATGTGTGGCCGGCGGATCAAGAGCCTGCCGCAGGACATTCATTGTCTGTGGACTGCCGAGGAATGACCCCACAATCTAAGACTCCTCTCGCCTTTTTCCAACTTCACTTTATGGAATCATCCGCCGGGAGAGTCCCTTCTCAACAAGGCGGCGGACGCAAGGAGAGGAAAGAGGCCTCAACGCATAGGCGAACCTCTGTTGCCGGATGCGCGTCAATCCCCGCCCCGTACGGACTTTGCACATGTACGACACTCTCAAGCAGCCTCTTTTTGCCCTTGCCTTCCTGCCCCTCCCTGAGTATCATCTAAACAGCTTGCGCGTTCAAGAATCGTCCTGGCCGGACTTCGGTCGATTTCTCCCTTGAATGAACGAATTCGAGAGTCTCACAACGCACACGAACATC
>DOWV01000284.1:0-7250 GCA_003519375.1 Bacteroidota bacterium | reverse complement strand
CTCTGGTAGACGCATGGCGATTCGCTCGATGACGAAAGCCTCGGTTGCGGGAATTCTCCTTGCTCTCCTCTTTCCGCTGTATGTTTCGGCTGATGACGGATATGAACTCTGGTTGAATTACAAGAAAACAGTCGACGAGCAACTCCTGAGACGTTATCGGGAAGCCATCACCTCTGTCGTCGTGCCGGGCGACGGCAAGACTCTCGGAATCATTCGCACGGAGCTTAGGCGGGGACTTGATAGACTTTTGGGTGCCGATGTTCACTTTCGGGCCACGACAGCGAAGGAGAACTCACTCATCGTTGGAACTCCGGAACGTTCAGACATTGTCCGACAACTTCAGCGCCAGGGCAGGCTTCGGAATCTGGGCGGTGAAGGCTATCTCATTACATCTGTCACGAGAGGGACGAACAGATCCATCGTCATTGCGGCGAACCGTGAGATCGGACTTCTGTACGGCGCGTTTCACTTTCTGAGAATTCTCCAGACGCACAAGCCGATCGATCAGCCAGACATTGTTTCAACTCCACGAATCGGTTACCGGCTTCTCGATCATTGGGATAATCTCGACGGATCGATCGAACGCGGGTATGCAGGCAAGTCGTTGTGGAAGTGGGATGAGCTGCCTGAGAAGATCGATAATCGTTACCACGACTATGCGCGGGCGAACGCTTCGATCGGCCTCAACGGTACGGTCCTCAACAACGTGAACGCGAATCCGGCGATTCTGAAGCCCGAATACCTTCGGAAAATCTCAGCCCTTGCCGATGTCTTTCGGCCCTACGGTATCCGCGTCTTTCTCTCGGTCAATTTCTCTTCGCCCATCGCGGCGCGGTTCGAGCAGGAAGGAAATAGAAAAGGGGGCATAGGTGACCTTCAGACCGCAGACCCCCTGGATCCGGATGTGAAGTTGTGGTGGAAAAACAAAGTGAGAGAGATCTACGCGCTGATTCCGGATTTCGGTGGATTTCTGGTGAAGGCTAGTTCCGAGGGAATGCCGGGTCCGCAGGATTATCGACGAACGCATGCAGAGGGTGCAAACATGCTGGCTGAAGCGCTCAAGCCGTATCACGGCATTGTCATGTGGCGCTCATTCGTGTATGACGCCGGTGTCGATCCCGACCGGGTAAAACGCGCTCAATTGGAATTTCTTCCCCTTGACGGACTTTTCCGCCCCAACATCTTTATTCAGGGAAAGAACGGCCCTCTTGACTTTCAGCCACGAGAGCCCGTTCAGCCGCTCTTTGGCTCAATGACAAAGACCCCGATGATGCTGGAGCTGCAAATTACACAGGAATACCTCGGCCACTCGGCTCACCTGGTCTATCTTGCGCCGATGTGGAAAGAGTACCTTCAGTTTGACCTGCACGCGAAAGGGCCCGGTTCCACACTCGCGGGAATCATCGACGGTAGCGTGAGGAATAGTTTCATGACAGGCATTGCCGGCGTTGCAAATACAGGCGATGATCGAAACTGGTGCGGACACTTCTTCGCCCAGGCCAACTGGTATGCTTACGGACGTCTTGCCTGGGATCATTCCCTTAGCGCAGAACAAATTGCAGATGATTGGATCAGGATGTCCCTTTCAAACGACCCCAAGACTCTTGCCACGATATCCTCGATGATGATGGCTTCATGGGAGGCTTGCATCAACTACATGACCCCGCTTGGATTGCATCATATCATGGAAGTCGATATCCATTACGGACCCGGTCCCCAGCACAACAAGGGAAGAGAGGACTGGAGATCAACCTATTACCATCGGGCAGACAGCATAGGACTGGGATTCAACCGAAGCTCGACCGGCAGCAATGCGGTCGGACAATATTTTCCTCCATTGCAAATTGCTTTCGACAATCTTGAGACTTGCCCCGAAAAGTACTTGCTCTGGTTTCATCACGTCAGGTGGGATCATCGGATGAGGTCGGGTAGGACATTGTGGGAAGAGTTGTGCGGGAAGTACTATGCCGGAACAAACGCCTTGAGCGGGATGCACACACAATGGCTCTCTCTCGAGGGTGCGGTCGATCCACAAGTATTCTCCAGTGTGAAGGTCAGGCTTGACAAGCAGCTTGTCGACGCCGCGATCTGGAGAGATACTTGTCTCGCGTACTTTCAGAAATTCAGCAAGCAGCCAATTCAGGGTCAGCGCTGAGCAGTGTTCCCTGTCGAACAAGCTTCCCAGTGTCATTGCGAGGGAGCCGAAGGCGACCGAAGCAATCTCGTCCACGCGCTGGGGCAAAGTCTGGATTGCTTCGATTCCGCTTCTCAGAATCCGGCTTAGAGCGGAATCCAGAAGCGGGACAAAAAACGCCTCGCAATGACACGTTTCCGTTTGTTAACCCAGATTGTGATATTGTCGCTTGAAGGAAGGCTCTAGTCTGCAATGCTGCGTTTTTCAGATGAAAAATAAGGAGTCGACGTGATACTTGGCCTCACACTGTTCTCACTCTTCGTTCTGTGTCCCGACCAGCCTGCAGACAGCAGCCGTGTTTTCAGGCTGAACGATCTGGATTACTTCGAGAAACGTGGCGTGAATGTGCTCGTGTTCAGCAACTGGTATAACGATATGTTCAGCGATTCCAAGATGAGCGGCGTCGAGATCATCCATCACGAGGTGAGGACCGCGACGAATGGAGATGTCAGGCTCAATCCGACGCCGGAGCAATGGGATCCCATCCCGCTTTTTGTTGAGCGGAGGGTCAACAAAAACACCGGGACCATTGAGGCGTTTCTCCGGTACCCGTCTTACGATTTCGCGTACTCAGTCAAGGCCGAACCACGCGAGCGGGGAATCGCCATTACAATCATGCTCGAGAAGCCGCTTCCCCCTGCTCTGGAAGGGCGGGCCGGATTCAATCTTGAGTTTCTGCCGTCCGCCTATTTCAAAAAGGCCTATCTCATGGATGGCAGGAGCGGGTACTTCCCGCTCTATCCCGGTGGCCCAATGGAAAGACAGGCCTCGGGTCGCGTTGAGCCAAAGTCTCTCGAATCGGGACGATCACTCGTCCTGGCACCGGAAGATCCCGAGAGGCGCGTCATGATACAATCGAAATCCGCGGACCTCATGCTGTTTGACGGCCGTAACAAGGCCCAAAACGGGTGGTTCGTTGTTCGGTCAATTCTGCCTGCAGGGAAAACCGGCAAGGTGATCGAGTGGTACGTTACTGCCAATACCATCCCGGCCTGGACGCGTCCGCCGGTGATCACCTATTCGCAGGTTGGCTATCATCCGGATCAGAAAAAGATCGCCGTCATCGAACTCGATAAGAATGATCATGCCCGATCCACCGCGCGCGTGTTAAGGATCTCCGAGCACGGAGAAGAGCAGGAAGTGCTCGAATCGGAAGTGAAAGTCTGGGGGCGATATCTTCGTTACAACTACGCCACGTTTGACTTCACCGCTGTCACAGAGAAAGGGCTCTACGCCCTGAAATATGGTGATCAGCGCACATCGGCTTTCAGGATTGCATCCGATGTTTATGAAAACGCGTGGCAACCTACCCTTGATATCTTCTTTCCCGTGCAGATGGATCATATGGTTGTCAAAGAAGCTTATCGGATCTGGCATGGAGCTTCCCACCTTGACGATGCATTGCAGGCGCCGGTGAATCATGAGCACTTTGATCTCTACGCGCAGGGTCCCACGACCGACACGCAGTTCAAGCCCGGAGAACACATCCCGGGACTTCATGTAGGGGGGTGGTTCGATGCGGGTGATTATGATATCCGGACGCAATCCCAGTACGCAACCGTTCTCAGCATGGTTCACACATGGGAGGCATTTCGGCCCGGGAGAGATGAGACGAGCGTCAACCACCGCACGCGTGCCGTTGAGATTCATCACCCCGACGGTAAACCGGATCTCCTCCAACAAATCGAACATGGAGTGCTGCAACTCGTCGCTCAGCAGAGGGCCGTTGGCCATGCCATCGCCGGCATTGTTGAGGCGCATTTGTCGCAGTACACGCATTTGGGCGATGCTGTGACGAAGACCGACAATCTGATATACGATCCAGCTTTGGATAGTCTCGAGTCGGATGGATTTAGGAGCGGAACCTTCGATGATCGCTGGGCTTTCACGAGCAGGTCGAGCGCATTGAACTACGGCTCCGCAGCGGCGCTCGCCGCTGCCTCCCGGGCGCTGCGCGGTTACAATGATACACTGGCAATAGAATGCCTGTCGATTGCTGAGCGAATTTGGAATGAGGAACAGAGTCACCAGCCGCATGTCTTCCGGCATGGAAACACGACCGGGGGCCCGCTTGAGGATGAAGCGCTCAAAGCTGTTGTCGAGCTCATGATCTGCGCAAAGCACGATCGCTATGCGCGGAAAATCCAGGAGCTGTGGCCTCACATCGAAAGCAATTTCGACCGGACGGCGGCCGTGGCCGTGCGTGCTGCTCCGTTCATGGACGCTCAGTACGCTAAGATGCTGGAGCCGCTCGTCAGGAAGTACAAAGAGCGGGCGGACAAGCTCTTCGAACAAAATCCGTTCGGCGTCCCGATCTCAACAGGCGGCTGGGCGGGAAACGGCCTCGTTGTCGGCTTTGCCAACACGAGTTACATTTTGCACAAAGCATTTCCGAATATCGTCGGGCCTGAATTCACGTTAAGGGCGTTGGAATATATCTACGGTTGTCATCCCGGCTCTGCGCTCTCGTTTGTGTCGGGCATTGGATCTGATTCAAAAACGGTGGCCTACGGAAACAATCGGGCGGATTATTCCTTCATTGCAGGCGGCGTCGTACCGGGCGTTCTCATTGTGAAACCCGATTTTCCGGAGAACAAAGAAGACTGGCCGTTCATTTGGGGAGAAAACGAGTATGTCATCGGTCTTGCTGCCAGCTATCTGTACCTGGTCCATGCGGCAATCGACCTGGCGAATGGAGCGTCGCGAGCCCAGGGATTTTGACAATTTTCTGCAAAACAAATTGTGGCAGCCGGTAAGCCTCACTTTCACAGTATGAACTGAAGACCTGTATGAAACCAAGCCAACTTGCACTACTTGCTTCCCTCAGCATGATTCTCTCATCATGTGCAATCCTGTCACTTTTTCGGGAGCCGGACGATTTCATTCGTGTTCAGGGAACTCAATTCATGCACAACGGGAAACCATATTACTTTGCCGGCACAAATATGTGGTATGGCGCCTACATTGGCTCGCAGGGTGAGACGGGTGATAGGGCCAGGCTGCTCAGAGAACTAGATTTTCTGTCTGCGACAGGCATTACTAATCTGAGGATCATGGCGGCATCGGAGACTCCGTATCTCAAGGCCGCGTTGTACCCTGCGATTCAACGCCGTCCGGGGGATCTCGACGAATCCCTTCTCGAGGGACTCGATTTTATCCTTGCAGAGATGGCGGTACGTCACATGCATGGGGTTCTGTTCCTCAACAATTACTGGGAATGGTCAGGCGGGATGGCAGTCTACAACGTCTGGGCGGGTCGGGATGCGGTGGATCCGAATGATACCACCAAAGGTTGGAGTGCCTTCATGGATTTCTCAGCAAGCTTCTACGCAAGCAAAAAGGCCGACAGCCTGTACCGAGAGTACATCAAAACAATCATCACCCGAAAAAACAGCGTGAATGGCCGGACGTACAGTGATGATCCGACAATCATGGCGTGGCAGCTTGCCAACGAGCCGCGCCCTGGGGCAAAAGGCGAGACAGCAGAGAAGAACCTCCCTGCTTTCTACCGATGGATAGAACAGACAGCGCGGTTCATTCACTCACTCGATACGAATCACCTGGTATCCACAGGCAGCGAAGGTACGGTGGGTACGCTGCAGTCGGCGGAGTACTTTCTGGAATCGCACAGAACCCCAAGCATTGACTATCTCACGATGCACCTCTGGCCGTTGAATTGGGGATGGTTCGACCCCAGACGGATTCCCGAGACTCTTCCACAAACCGAAAAGAACGCGACCGAATACATTGCCGCTCATCTTGCGCTCGCGAGGAAGCTGAACAAGCCACTCGTCATGGAAGAATATGGCATCGACCGGGACATGGGGGAGATTCGCCCGGGGACGCCGACTTCGGCACGCGATCGATACTACAGACTCATCCTTGGAATGATGTACGACTCTGCAAGAGCAGGTGCTCCCATTGCGGGTCACAACGTCTGGGCCTGGGGAGGGGAAGTGATCGCTCAGCATCCGGATGGTATGTGGAAGCGGGGAGATCGGTATATGGGAGATCCTCCGCACGAGCCGCAGGGGCGAAATTCAATTCTTATCAGCGACTCCTCGACGCTCCAAATTCTTCGGGATGAAGCGGTCAGGTTGCGGAGGCTTGGATCGGTCGATTCACTCCTCATGAGGCCGGCCCGTCATTGATGCCGGATCACGCGGCCGTGCTGCTCAGATCGGCCTGGCGAATCGGGACCACGTTAACTCGCGAAACTCAAACCCGATCTCTGCGACGAGAAACACAATACTTCTTTTTGGTGGTGTCACTTACCAAGTGAGGGCATCGTGAAAGTACTTTTCATCGGCGGTACCGGAAACATCAGCTCATCGGTCAGCAGGCTAGCGGTGGAGCGGGGCATCGAGCTCTTCCTCCTGAACCGCGGCGTGAGAGCCTCATCCATCCCGGGCGCGAAAATGATCATCGGCGACATTTCAAAGCCCTACGAGTGCGCGCCAGTGCTGAAAGGTCACAGTTGGGATGTGGTGGTCGATTGGATAGCATTCAATGAACAAGATATCGAAAGAGACTTTGCGCTCTTCAGGGGAAACACCGGGCAGTTCGTCTTCATCAGCTCCGCCTCGGCGTACCAGAGGCCCGCTGCTTCACCTTTTGTAACGGAATCCACACCGCTGGGAAACCCTTTCTGGCAGTATTCCCGGAACAAGATCGCATGCGAAATGAAGCTCAACGCATACTATCGAGATGAAGGTTTTCCGGTGACCATTCTACGCCCCTCGCACACTTATGATACGGTCATTCCTGTGCCGATCGGCGGCTGGACGGAGTACACGATCATCGATCGTATGAAGAAGGGGAAGAAAATCATCGTGCACGGCGATGGCTCCTCGCTGTGGACCGTCACACACGCCGATGACTTTGCCAAGGGATTCGTCGGTCTCCTGGGACACCAGCAGGCGATCGGGCATGCGTTTCACATCACGTCCGACGAGATCCTCAACTGGGATCAGATCCATCAGGCGGTTGCCGCAGCCGCAGGGTGTGAGCCAAACTTCGTTCACATACCTTCGGATTTCATCGGAACATTCGACGA
>DOWV01000150.1 GCA_003519375.1 Bacteroidota bacterium | reverse complement strand
GTGTGCCGGGAAAAGTTCCATGAGCACCCAGTTGATGACCGGCCTTCGGAGAATATCGATGAAGAACGGGAAGTCCTGCACGTAGGCAGCAGCGTCGATAACGGCTAGCCGCCGAATTGATCCCTCGTCGGGACCGGTCCGGTTCGAATTGTTCGCACAAAGTAATGAGAGTGGCGAGAAGCCATCCGGGAAGCGCCTGCAAACACCGTTTCACTCTTCGCGGATAAGCGATCCCACCGAGGATCCCTTCGTTGCTCAACGAAGCAGACCCACCACGCAACGTAAACCAGTATACGGATGATAGTGTCGATGTGTAATAGCCCGAAAGGACGATAAGGGAGTTAATCCTTTATAGAGACGATGTGCCGCGCTGTTCGTTTTCTATTGGGCGCTGATCTCGCTATCTTAATCATGCGACCCGCGTATGTTCGCGGACAACAAGAGAATACTATGATAGATATTTCCAGGGTGACCGATTATCTCTATGTGGGCTCCAGAGTCGGGAAGGAGCACGCCGACGAATTGAAGGTGCTCAATTTTGATCTGATCATTTCCATGATCGGGCAACTGCCACCCGACAAGATCTATACACTTCCCCCCTTCAAGACCCTGTGGATTAAGACCTACGATACATTTCTTACTCCCATCTCGGTCAAGAAACTGCTCGCGGGGGTAGAAGCGGCTTATCCGATCATTCAAAACAAAGGCAAGGTATTGGTGTTTTGCATGGAAGGCAAACGTCGAAGCGTTGCAATGGCAGCAGCGATCCTCATCAGCATGGGAAAGAGCGTCGAACAAGCGACCGACCTGCTCACCACTGCTCGTACGGTAGCTGATCCAAGACGGTGGTATATCCGAAGGCAGATTCAAGCGTTTGAGAGCTACTGGCGCAAAAGGCAGCTGCGAGTATGAAAAAGAGAATAAGAAACATCCACCTCATCATTAATCCCGCCGCCGGAAAAGACGAATCGATGTTGATGATCATCAACGCGTCGTTGAAAGAAGCGGGTATTAAGTGGGAAGCATCCATTACTCACGAAGCCGGTGATGCAACACGGTTTGCAAAATCTGCAGTCAAGGGAGGAATCGATGCCCTCGCTGTGTACGGCGGTGACGGCACGCTGACGGAAGCGATGAGCGGCCTCATCGGATCAGAAGTCCCTTTGATTATTCTGCCGGGAGGATCTGCCAATGTCATGGCCACCGAACTTGGCATACCCACCGATCTGAGAGAAGCCTGCGCCCTCGTGAGCCAGGATCCACCTCAGATGAAGACCGTTGATGTGGGGCAGTTCGACGGACGTTATTTTCTCGTCGGCATGAGCTTTGGTTTTGGTGCGGAATTGGTCAAGGGAGCGGCTCGTGAATCCAAGAATAAGTTCGGCATCTTCTCGTATTTCCTGTCGGCAGTCTCGGCATTCAAGAAGATGAGAAGGGCAACCTACCACCTGAACATCGACGGGCGAAAGCACAAAGTTCGGGGAGTAACATGCATTATTTCTAACACAGGAAATCTCGGGTTTAGCAGGATATCGTACGACAAGCATATCGACGTGAGCGATGGGTTCCTGGATGTGGTTGTAGTACGAAAGGCGAATTTTAGCCTGTTGAAGCATATGGCGATCACGTTGCTCAAAGGAGAACGTCCGGACAATCTGCGACTCGTAGAGCATTGGCAAGGAAAAGATATCACCGTTTCGTCAAGGCCTGCACAAACCGTCCAATGTGATGGCGAAGTGCTGGAGAAGAGTGCTTTTCATGTCACCGTCATTCCGGGGGCGATCACTATATTGGTCCCCAAAGAGAAGAGTAAAGTCATTGAATAAGCATCTGTTGGCCGTTTATGCCCTGGTTGTGGTTAGCATTATCGGACTGGTTGTTTTTGTCCGGAGCTATCCAACATCCGACTTCGATCTCTTTGTGACACATGTGATTCAGGAACAAAGAGCCTGGGATCCTACGCTCCTGATGAGATCCATAAGTATTTTTGGCGATGCTGTCATCGCGCCTTTTCCTGTCGTCATTGCTGCACTGCTCTTCTATCTGAGCTACCGTCGGCGAGAAGCCCGCTTTACTCTCGCGGTGGTTTTCCCCAGTCTCTGCAATTTTGCAGTCAAACTGATGATCAATCGCCCGCGGCCGTCATTGTCGAACGTCAAGGTTTTTTCAGAATTTGCCGCGACCGGTTTCCCCAGCGGCCACGTTGTTCACTATGTTGTGTTTTTTGGTTTTCTCCTGGCGGTGATGATCGTCGACAAAAGCATTTCTTTGTTTTGGAGGATTTTTGTCGGCATCCTTTCTACATTCCTCATCATCACTGTTTCAATCTCCCGGATCTATCTTGGTGCCCATTGGGCCACCGATGTGATAGGAGGGTATTTGTTCGGCTTTTTTTACCTCGGGATATTGCTTAGATATTACTTAAAAGAACCCCAGTTCAAACGTCCTCAAGACGGCTGATCATCCGACCACGAAGAAATCTCTTCGATCGCACCAAACTCCGTTTTGCGCCCAGAACAACAAATCTCACTACCTCTGCGACATTCCCTCCGTTGCCCCGGGAAACCCAACTGCCGGATCCGGCTTCGAGGGAGGGATCGCGCTCGCAGGCCCACCGGTGCCGGGAAAGGTGTTCAACCAGCGCTTTTGGGGGCGTCCGGGCTTGTGAGGAATTAATCCCTTTTCCATCCCTTTGATCTATTACGCTTTGCACATTTCTTTGGTAACTCTAGTCGGGAAGAATAACCGTCAGATCACGATCCGGCACTCTCTCGGCGTTCCAGCCGCCTCCGCAAGTTTCAGCAAGAGTGGAACAACAAGAGTTCATGCGTCACAGTGAAAGGACATCCAACTATGAAGAAGCAAAAGCTCAGTTTCCTGCTATGTGCCGTGGTCTGTGCAGGGGTGGCACTCTCGTCGATGAACTGCTCGGTCATGGGATTGACGTATGGAACTGTCAGCGTCAATATCACCGATCAGCCCGTTTGGGGGCCAACGGGGTATGACCACGCCCAGTACTATTACATACCTGAGATAGACGCATACTATTCTGTCTACGAACGACAGTACATCTACAGGGATGGGTCAAGCTGGATATATGGCACATCGTTGCCTTCCCGTTACAGCAGCTATGATCCGTACCGTTCATACAAAGTGGTCATCAATGAAGACAAGCCGTACCGATACAACGATAGCCACCGGGAGAAATACAAGACGTTCAAAGGTACGAAGAATCAGCAGGTGATTCGCGATAGCCGTGATCCCAAGTACTTTGAGCACAAAGATCATCCGGAACATGACAAACGGGTGAAAGAAAAGAATCGTTGACTTGCTCTTTAATCTATGCACCAGGATGAACCTTACGAAGTCTTGTCGGCGTCGGCCGGTAGTTGACGCTGGAGAGTCTGAAAGGATACAGGTATAAAGATGAGCGATTATAGAATGTCAGGTTCAAGTCTGTACGACGCAGACCATCAGCTCGTCGCGAAAACAAAGGGCGAAAGTCTCTTTGACAACGCGAATCGCAGAATCGGTTCTATCAAGGGGGACACCCTTTTCGACCCGGCAGACAGGAAGATGATGAGTGTTCGCGGCTCGGATATCTACGATGAATCCGGCAAGAGGGTCGCCTCAGTTGCAGTGGTGAAGAAATCAATCCAGGGGGCTACGGAAGAAATAACATCCAGTGCCCTGTGGTACTGCTTCATTCGCTGACGCGGGAGTTCCCCGGATTGATTCTCGTCCGCCGGCATCAGAACCTCACCGATGCGCTCCTCACTGGTTTCCGTTCAAAGACCTGAGGTTCAACCTGCCGTGAAAACTTGCCGGTAGAAGAGCTCCGCATTCGTTGAACAGCACCTTCGGCGGGCGGGGCTCCCTTTGAGCGCACAAGGGCTTCCCGGCCCGTCCCAGCCTCGCTATTCCGCAATCGACAATTCCAACGCTGCTTTGGTAGCCTCAGATTCTCCTTGGCCCTCCAGGGCTTTCACAAAAAGCCACAACCGATGCTGGCTGCTTTTTCCGACGTCCTTATCCAATCTGCGGGTGATTCCCGTCGGGCAGCCCTTGAAACTTGCCATGAATAGCCCTACTTTCGCGTTGGCCGTTCCGAATCTTACATCGCGAACTCTGCACGATTTCAAACCAGCATATTTGTCTTTTTGATTCTTGTGTAGGTGCCTGTGTGGGAGCTGAGGGAGGAACACGAGCGGACAAAAGCTCCAGGTGAATCATGAATCCGCAGTCGAACACTACAATTTTCATACACAGGAGGCTCTCATGATCGCACGGGGGAGGTTCTTTACCGTTCTTACCATTTTTGTTGCCTGTGCAGTGTTGGCGTGGTCTTGCGCAAGCTCTTCGAGCAGTGCATCAAGAGATGAAACAGCCCCAAAGGAATCCGGCGGTGCAGCGGCTGCAATCCTGGTAGTGGTATTGGTCGTTGTGTTAGTTGTAGTGCTCATGATCCCGGGCGGTGAAGCGGCACCAGCTGAGCAGGTGCAAGTTACGCCGCTGAAAGATGATGTTCCACCGGTACGTAATACGGCTATAAAAGTCGTCATCAACGTCAACTTCAATTACGAGACAAAAAGACCTGAAGATGAAGCGCGAAGGGCAGCCGTTGATCGTGTGCTGGCTCGTCTCAACGAGGATGCGAATTTGGACGGGAACAGGTTTGCCTTCCCAGACGGTGAGGCGTCAAACCTTACCCTGGACTTCACTTTTGGCAATGAGGGACAACCCGGAAACGACCGATTTACCGGGAGCGTTGTCATGAACGGCTGGGGGTGGGGCTATATCGGTACTTTCAACAGCGGGCAATATCCATATAGTGACCCTGACAAACTGGTTAATATGTTGACAGACCAGGTGTACGGTCTCATTCACACAGGTTGGCACGATAGTCGAAAAGACAGCAACTGATTCACAGCTGAGTTCGCAGCCGCGAATTTATCTGGCAGATCGCTTCACAGGCTTCAGAAGAAGATCCTGGAAATCAAAGCTGAAGTCCGTCGACGGGGAGACTGCTCTCATTTTTGCCTGATCAATGCTTCCATCGGGATTAAGCGAGAACGTCACGAACGCATCGGCGCGCAGCTCACGGTCCTTCCATTTCGCGATGAACGTATCGTACTGCCAGTGCTGGAGCTCCCCTTCCAGCGAAGGTGTGTGCCCGAATTTCATCACGAGCTTCCCGTTCTCAAAAACCACAGTGATATCGCCATACCACGCGTCGCTGTACGTTCCGGCGTAGCCTGCAAGAGGAAGCGACGGGCGCGACGTGCTGTCCCTCTTCCCTGCCGTCATCTTGTCGGCCATTTCAATCCTCGAAACCGACCGGGCGTGAACTTTCTTGAAGAGATCGAGCCAATTCGTCTTCTTACCTCCGACAAACTGATCCAGCACATGGTAGGTGATCGACTCGAAGGCTTCGCCTGCTTCCTGGTTCGTTAATGCCGCAACACCCAACTTGAGCTCAGGGATCATTGCGACCTTTGAAACGTAGCCGGGGAGTCCCCCGGTGTGATGAACGAACTTGTACCCTTGATAATCGCTGAGTCCGAATCCGAGAGCATACCCGTTGAAATTCGCCCGCAGGGCCGCAAACTCAGGCGGCGGGTTGCCTATGGGGATCGGAGTCACCATGCGCCACAGCTGAACGGTCGTCTGGGGCGAAAACAACCTGGCTCCCCCGGAGACACGCCCCGAGTCGAGCTGAACAATCATCCATCTGGCGATATCGCGCGCGCTTGCATTGATGCCGCCGGCAGGATTCGTGTTGTCGCTCGTGAAGGGTTCAATGGGCCGGACCTTTCCATCCAAGCGGGCGTGAGTTGCTGCGACGTTCCCATTGCCCGTCGCGTCCGAATGCCTGACGTTGCTGTCGGTCATGCCTGCCGGGGCAAGAATCCGCTTTGCGACAAAGTCCTCCCAGCTCGATCCCGTCACTGTTTCTATCACTTCTCCTGCGATCAAATAGAGAACATTGTCGTATGCGTAAGCACCACGAAAACTCCTCGCCAGCGGGATGAACTTCAACCGCCTCGCGATTTCCTTCCGGTCATACGTCGAAGCCGGCCACCAGAGAAGATCTCCCGCTCCTAGTCCAAGCCCGCTCCTGTGAACGAGGAGGTCACGAATCGTGATCTCCTGTGTCACATAGGGATCTGAGAGCTGGAACCATGGTAGATACCTGACAACCGGCGCATCCCACTCAAGCTTCCCTTCTTCGACGAGAAGCCCCAGCGCCGTTGCCGTGAAGGCTTTCGTATTTGACGCGATGCCGAACAGGGTTTGGTCATCCACAGGGGCCGGCTCCCCCATTTTTCGAACGCCATACCCCTTCGCGAGGAGCACCTTGCCGTCCTTCACGATGGCGAGAGCAAGGCCGGGGACCTCGAATTCTTTCTGGACGCTCCGGACGAAGGCGTCGAGGTCACCGACTGCGATCTGTGCCCGAGCCTCCATGGAGCTGAAAAGGATGCTGAGAGTTGATAACAAGAGTATCCGCGTGATGGCAGGTTTGCTCATAGTATCTCCGTTTCTCAATCCACAATTTGCCATTGACAATCTCCGCCACCCCACCCTACCCTCCCCTTCCCGAACTTGCCTTAATCTCATACTCTTTCGGCGGCTCGGCGTTCAACAACCACTTCACAAAATAGTCCCATCGGCGACGCATCATATAGTTGGATTGGCTGCTATAGCCATGGGCCTGACTGGGCAGCACGAGCAGGTCGAAGTCCTTGTTTGCTTTGATCAGCGCTTCCACGACGACGAAGGTGTTGTACGGCGGAACGTTGTTGTCGAGCAATCCGTGAGCGAG
>DOWV01000358.1 GCA_003519375.1 Bacteroidota bacterium | reverse complement strand
ACAGCCAGGAAAGCAGGGGCTTCAGCCCCAAATCTAAATGATCCTTCCTCTACAATCTCCCAAACCTGACGCCGCCGGCTTTATCAACATCCTCACAGGCCGTGTTGCGCAATCTCGCACGCCTCTTGTGGAGTACATTGTCGACGACGTTGTCATGAAACCCGTTGTGGAACACGTGCTCCGCCGCCGCTGGGTGGCCTACGGTCCGGATCGTGAATCGCAGCGGGCGTACTTGGACAACTTCATCGAGTTCTGGTACAGAATGGGCTATGATTATGTCCGCTTCGAGACCAGCCTCGCATTTCCTGAATCCAAGCTGATCATTGCGGACGCTTCCCCCGGCTCGACGAAGTCCCGCGAATGGGCAGACGAGCATCGGAGCACTCTTTCATCCTGGGATGATTTTGAGCGGATCCCATGGCCAGGCATCGAGGAGTTCGATTTCTTTCCTTACGAGTACCTTAACAGTCACCTCCCGGAAGGGATGGGGCTGATCAGCTCACATGGCGGAGGGATCTTCGAGCATATCACGTGGATGATGTCACTCGAGGGATTCTGTTCTGTGCTGATCAACGATTCATCGCTCGTTAAGGCTGTCAGCGAAAGGATCGGAGAACTCATGGTGAAGTTCTATCGCCATCTTCTCACTCTCGATCGTCTCGTAGCCGTATTTCCGGGCGATGATATGGGATACAATGTCGGGACATTGATCTCTCCGAATGATCTCCGTCAGTACTTTCTCCCGTGGCACAAAAAGTTCGCCGCGATGGCACATGAGCAAGGACTTCCGTACTTCCTTCATTCGTGCGGGAATCTGGAGAAAATCATGGCCGATCTGATCGATGATGTGAAGATCGACGGAAAGCATTCATTCGAGAACAACATCATCCCGGTGCAGCAATTTCAGAAGAAGTACGGCGATCGGATTGCCGTCCTGGGGGGCCTGGACTTGAACATCCTCGGCGCCTCCACTCCGGAAGAGGTGCGCCGCCAGACCCGGGCGCTTATCGAGTCTTGCGGCGGCCGCGGACGATACGCGGTGGGTTCGGGAAATTCCATTCCGAGCTACATCCCGGTGAACAACTACCTCGCGATGATTGATGAGGCACTGCTCTATGCGTAACGGCTCCAACGAGTTCTTACCTTCGCCCGGCCTCAACCTGCGTAAGTGTAAGGAGGAGTCCTCCCTATGAAGCAGATCGGGAAGTTCGTTCTCTTCGCACTCTCACTTTCTCTTTCAGCGTTCCTCCTGAGTTGCGAAAACACTCAGGAACCATCCGATACCAACCTGGTGGATGACTACCTGCACATCCGCGCGGCCTGGTCTCCGGATGGCACCACCATTGCATTCTCGTCCATTGCAACGAATGCAGCAGGCCTCTACCTCGTTGATTCTTCCGGCGGAAACCTCCGAAAAGTCCTGAGCGATGAAGGGCTGGGCGTGACATGGTCGCCCGATGGGATGTGGCTCGCGTTCACGAACGCGGGGTACCTTTACACGATGAGGCCAAACGGTGATAGTCTCGCGCAGCTTGGTGAACTTTACGGAGCAATCCGGCCGGCCTGGTCAAGAGACGGTTCGAAAATTGCATTCGTTCCGCGTGACGCCGGAACCGGAATTTGGATCTACGATCTGAACGCTGATACTGCCTCGCAGCTCCTTGAATATGGGAACTATCCCTCGTGGCATCCGACGACCGGTGAAATCATCTTCCTGGACACCAAATTCGACGTGGGTTCGGGTATCGTGCTCTACGGCTTTGTCGCGGTGACCCCATCGACCCGGGTCGTCCGGACCCTCAGTTCGTTCACGACGATCTCCGACTGCGGATTCTCGAGCATCAGCCCCGAAGGCAATAGGATCATATACAGCCTCAGGCGTCCAGATGATCATGTTCAGATCTGGTCTTTTGACATCAATCTTGTTCAGCACAAGCAACTGACGGATGATGGCGGGGACTATGCGGCGTGGAGCCCGGACGGAAAGAAGATCGTCTATACTCGGACCCAGCCCGGCGATGGGACCCTTTGGGTGATGAACGCTGATGGTTCCAACAAACGTCGACTTGCCAAGCCCTGACCATCTATGCAAGAGTTTTGCTTTCTCATGCTTCACAGCCCGTTCCCAGATCTGACGAAGCTTTGTGATTCAATGCGACATGTCGGAACAAGGCTTGAATCTCTTGCGAGGCTAAGCGATATTAGACGGTCAGAATGAGGCCCTTCACCCACATGCGCACCGTCGCTGCACTTCTCTTTTCTCTGCTCCTGATCGGATGTTCAAAGAGCCAGAAGCCGGCCGATCCCGCCGCTTCTGAAATCCGTCGACTCCTCGCGACCGAACGTGGAGCGATTCAACTTGCTCAGGCCGCGGATTCTCTCCTCTCCCCTGAACTCTTGAGGTTGTTCTACGAACCGCGCGAATTCGATCCCGCCTGGAGCGATGCATCGGGAACGCTGGCGTCTGTCGATTCGCTGAGGGCGGTGGTGCGTTCAGCAGATCGGGAAGGGCTCGAGCCCCGGGAATATCACATCGATGCGATAGATGCGCTCGCTGCCAAATTGCAGGTCTCTGATCAGGAGGCTCTCCTTTCGATCCGCGCTGAGCTTGATCTCCTTCTCTCAGAGGCGTTCATGCTCTACGCCTGCCATATGACCGAGGGAAAGGTCGATCGTGATTCGCTTCGGCTGAGACGCTCGTTTGGGAGAGAGAAGCGTTGGTACGCCGAGTTGCTGGAGAGGGCAGTGGGCTCGCAGAACGTCGGGAGCACCCTTGGATCACTTGCACCTGCTCATTCCTGGTATCGAACATTGCGTGATCTGCTCGGACACTTTCAGGCGCAGGCGAAGATCGGGATGTCGTCCCACGTTCCATCCGGATCCGCCATAAGGCCAGGCGAAACAGGCAGATCGGTCTTTGCCCTACGAAACCGACTACTGGCCTTGGGAGATTTGCATCCAAGAAGCGGCTCGACGAGCGATGAATATGATTCGACACTCGTGGATGCCGTTCGCATCTTTCAAAAACGGCACGGGTATGAGCCGAGCGGTGTGGCAGACAGCGCGACGATTGCCGCGTTGAATGTCCGGCCTCAGAAACGAGTGGACCAGATTAAGGCAACCATGGAGCGATGGCGCTGGATGCCGCACGCTCTTGGGCGGAAGCATGTCATTATCAACATCCCCGACTTCAAACTTTCGGTTGTGGAAAGCGGGCGCGCGGTGTTGACCATGAAAGTCGTTCTCGGTCTTCCAAACTGGCAGACGCCGGTGTTCAGTTCGGCAATGGAGCAGGTTCTTTTCAATTCTCCCTGGATGGCGCCTGAAGATATTGTCGAGAAAGAGTTGATAAACTACATGAAGGCCGATTCGAACTATTTACCTTCAAACAATATGAGTCTCTGGCGACGATCTGGAGACTCGCTTGTTAGGATTGATCCCCGGACGATCAACTGGTCGGAGATGACTCCTGAGAAAATCGACTTCTTCCTCCGCCAGGAGGGAGGGCCTCAGAACATCATGGGGCAGGTGAAATTTCTGATCCCGAACAAGTATAACGTCTATCTTCATGATACGCCGTATCGTGAGGACTTTCCGAAGAATGTCCGGATGTTCAGTCACGGCTGCATCCGGCTGGAGAAGCCGCTCGATTTCGCAGAAGATATCCTTCAACAGTTCCCCGAGTGGACCCGGGCAAGGATAGACACGGTCGTTGCGCATAAAACAGAAAATTCAATCAGACTCAGGAAAACAATCCCGGTGCACGTTGTTTACAGCACCATCTGGACAGCGAACGACGGATCTATTCAGCTGAGAGATGACTACTACGGACTTGACCGGCGCCTCAGTGAACTCATGCGTCAAACACCTCGGAGGTAGAAGGCCGACCAGCAGGATCCATTTGCCTTGGAAGTGAATTCCTAAAGTTATTGTCCCGCCCAACGTTGCGGGCGTTTCAGTCAGTGCCCCGATCATCGATATTTGACATTGCCGTCGTGTTGACGTAGTTTGCTTGCCAGAGCGTCAGTGTTGTCCCACTTTCTCCTGGACAGACTGATGTCAACCACTCCGCCGTCAGCGGAACCAAAAGCGCTCGCCAGAGCACGCCGGGGTTTCCGCAGCACCGTGGCATACATTCCTTTCCGTAACGTTTCGGCCCGACGCCCCAACGCGATTGTCAGTGCTTACTCGTTTGCGCCCGTGGTATTTCGACGGAGTTCGCGATGATCGGCCGGACCGTCTCCCACTATCCCGGCACAAATCGTCGGCGGGCTATGATATGAAAGACTGTATCTCATTATCGTATCGTGGAGAAATTGGGAGGTTGAGCCGTCGAATCATCAAACCTGTGATCTTAGACCTGTGATCTTCAGGTTGAAACCGGGCTCTTCATTTGAAAGGAGAACTAGCGATGAAACAAGAAACTTGGGGCATTATTCTCATTACAATCGGGGTGCTTGGGTTGGCAGCAGCGGCAGGATTACGATTCATTGATGGATATCTCGTTCCAGGGGATCTACCGGCGGTTGCCATGTTTCTCTTTCTGATCGGTCTCGTCTTCTACTTTCCAGACCTTCTTAAGGAAGATACAGCAGGTGCTGGTTCTTCAATGCGCGTCGCGGTATTGATGGTCGTATCTGTGTTCGTGCTTTTGACGCTCAAAGCCGGTTGGGCAGTCTCAAACCTCGAGGAGCTGAAGATTGACCAATCCTGGGCATGGCTGATAGGCGTGACGCTTGGGGCCAAGACGGCTCAAAGCTTCGCTGAGGCGTGGAGCCGGAAGGGCAGGGCACAGAACTAGAAACTCCAAATCTGTCCGCCAGAGGCGCCAGTCCCGCTTCTGGATTCCGCACATGAGCGGGA
>DOWV01000040.1:19068-24190 GCA_003519375.1 Bacteroidota bacterium | reverse complement strand
GCGACGAGACCGAAAACAACAAAGGGGGAGGTCACCAGATTGGTCAGCGCTACGTACGTGGGGCGTTCTTCTTCCGAGCAGAATTCCGCAACAATGGAAAGCCTGGAGATGCCGCTCAGGCCGATTTGAAATGCCATGCCCACAAAGACAACGAGGTACCATTGTTCGTTCGGTGCAAGGAGCGCCGTAAAACAGGACAAGACCGTCGAGGATGCAGCCAGCACCAGGTTCACTTTGTGGCCAAACCGATCGGCGATGTAACCGAAGAACGTGTTTCCCACGATCATGCCGCACATCATGACAATCGTGAACGTGCCGGCTGAGGAGTCATTCAAAGAGAATTTCTCGATGGCGTGAACGGCGTAGAAGGCTCCTGCCATTGTCGCCGCAATGAGGAGCGCGTCAGAGATCAGGAAATTGCGAAAGTTCTTCTGCTCGTTCAGAATACGGGGGAGGTTTCGATAATAGTCGAGGATATGGATGTTTTCAGAAACGGTCGACGGTGTTTCCTCCTTTAAGAGTGTCAAAGCCCAATAGGAAACCGATGTAAAGAGAAAGGCGAGGGTGAACAATACACCATAGCTGGTCGGATACGCGATGTTCGCCAGAACCTTTTCTACGACCAGCCCGGCAAGAACGCCGAGTACGCCGCCAAGAAGATTGCGCGCCGCGAAGAGCCGCCCCCGGAGCTCCACCGGCGTGAGTTTCGCAATGACATCAAACCAGACCGGAAAACAGATGCTTCCAGTAACTGCAGCGAGGGCAAACACTACGAAGAAGAGAATGGTGCCGACTGATGAACTCAGTTCTCCAAGAAAGAAGAACGACAACAAGGCAAGCATGAGCCAAGGCACGCGTTGAAAGAATGCGGTCTGAAGAAACAGCCGTCTCTTGAACGGAAAGCGTTCCACATGGTTAGCGATGAGAATCTGAGGAGCGTTGAATCCCGCAGTCCAGATGAGCGGCACCAATCCGACGGCAAAACTGCTGTGGCTGATGTTTTTCACCATGACGGGTATGACGGTCTGCATCGACACGAAACCGATCGCGAACGCATACATCGCCCCATCGAAGATATTCGCAGCAAGATTTCCGCGGAGTACTACGGGCGCTTGCCGTATCCCCGATCCAAAAAACCACCCGAGCACAATTCACCTTTGCGTTGTTCATCCCGAGATCCGAGTAGTAAGCCCAAAAAGACAACAAAGCCGACCATGAACCAGATCGGCTTTTCATTCAAGCTACTACCTTCTGCACTCTAACTTTGTTTATGAATATCGGCAAAACTAGGCGGAAACTCAAATAATCCTGACGATCGGATTGCACGATGAAGACCGGGTCTGGCCACTCACGACAGGTGCAATCTCACTCTGAGCGGACTTCGAACCGTCTCGAGCTCAGAGACGCTGATACACCCTCACATAGTCAACTGTCATCGTTTGCGGGAAGACTGTGAATTCGTCCGGGCTGCCCGGCCAGTTTCCGCCGACTGCGACGTTGAGCAGAAGGTGAAACCGCTTGTCAAACGGAGAAGATTTCGTCGCGGTGAAGTACTTTATGCCGTCGACATACCACTGAAACGAGGTCGAATCCCATTCGACGACGTAGGTGTGAAAGTCGCCTGCATACGAGTCGCCTGATCGCGTATACTTCCCCCCCATTTGCTGGTGTGCTGCTACGGACTGACCGAAGTGGATCGTGCCGTACACGGTCCACGGATCGTGACCCAGGCATTCCATGATGTCGATCTCACCGCTCATCGGCCAGCCGCCGTATTCCCAATCCGTCGGAAGCATCCAGATCGCCGGCCACATCCCACGACCGTACGGAACCTTCGCACGGACCTCGACGCGGCCGTATTTCCAATCGCCCTTGTTCCGCGTCCGCATGCGGGCTGACGTGAACTGCTTTCCCAAATAACTTTCCTTCATCGCGGAAATCGTCAGTTTCCCATCTTGCACAAATGAATTGACAGGCCTCGAGGTGTAGTACTGAAGCTCGTTATTACCTCCTCCATCTCCGTTCACCTCGTATTCCCACTTCGACAAATCAACCGACGCGCCGCTGAACTCGTCGTTCCAGACCAGCTGCCATCCCGGAAGCTGCGGTATGGAATCTGTTTGAGCCGCCGCAACGATCTCTTCGCCGGATTTCTTGCATCCGGTGCTCGAGTTGATCACCATCAACATAGCAGCAATTGATAAGAGTGCCTTCATCGTACTTGTGCTCCATAAGCGAATGGCGTGACACGTCGTGACCACACAACCCGGTCGAGTCATTTCAAATATACCATTTGTTTCGTTGCGGTGAAAACTCCGGACTTGAGCTTACACACGTAGACACCGCTCGGCAAATTGGATGCGTCCCAGCGCACCGTGTACGTGCCAGGGCCCCGCTCTCCATTCACGAGTGTTGCGATTTCTTTTCCAAGCAGGTCATAGATCTTCAGGGTCAGGAAGCCGGCAGCCGGGAGTCGATAGATAATAGCGGTGACTGCATTAAACGGATTCGGAAAATTCTGGGCGAGCGACGGCTCCCGGGAAAGTTCGTCTGCCTCGGACACCGCTGTAACCCCTGTCGTCAGCGTCCCATGGATCTGAAATTCGTAGAGCGAATAACCGTATTGGGTTGCCCGTTGCGCACCAATTAGCATCAACTTCCGGGCATTCGCGAACAGGGAGATTTTTTCCATTCCTCCCTGACCATTGGTTTGATGAAACGCGTCGGTCCACGAGCCCGATCCGTCCATCAACTTCAGGTAATACTCTTTTGCAAACGCAGCTTCCCAATACAACGTCACATCATCAATGCGGTACAACGCGCCGAGGTCCACCACGATCGCCTGAGGATCACTGTACGCCGATGCCCAACGGGTTCCCATATTACCGTCTACTGCGTACTCTCCTTCCACACCCGCTTGCTCGACAGAAGTGACGGACACAGCTTTGTTGAGTGCCAGGTTCGGCAGTGGGGCTTCGTAGACCGTCAAGTGAGTGGTGACCATGTTGTTCGACTCGACGCATTCATCGATCGTATTGTCCGGATCTACCACGGCTTCGACGCCGAAGTCACCGATGCCAGTCGCGATCCAGGCGTTGCTTCCGCCCGGACCGTTGTTCCCGCAAAGAAGTGCCATGCCTCCGGCGGGAATCGATCCCGTGGACTCATCCGACCAGCTCACCTGCTGCCCGTTGACAGAGAATTTCACTTTCAGCGGGCTCCCTCTAACCGTGGATGCCGAACCCTGATTCTTCACAGTAGCCAGGAACACGACCTTTTGACCCGGCAACGGATAGCGCGGCATCATCCACACATTGGCAACCAGCAAGTCTGGTCTTTGAGGACCCGACAGCACTTCAAAGCTGCCGTTGAGCGGGAGATTGCCTGAGGAACCGCCGACCCGCACTGTGAATTCTCCCGGGGGCACCTCGTATGCACTGTTTGCCTCACTGTAGGAATACAGCTCATCCGCCGTCAGCGTCATCGTGACGGTGGAAGTCTGCCCTGGATTCAGGTTCACTCTTCTGAACGCCTTGAGCTGCTTCGCCGCCTTCTGGGAACTCGAGCCGGGATGTGTCAGATACAATTGCACAACCTCATCGCCTGACCGTGAGCCGGTGTTCTTGACGTCAACGCTCAGGATGATCGGCACACCGGGCGCCACGGACTTCGGAGAAATCGTGAGATTGCTGTAGGAAAATGTCGTATAGCTCATGCCTGATCCAAACACAAACCGGGGCACGATGCCCATCTTGTCGTACCATCGGTAACCGGCACCAAAGTCATCCGTGAGATCATCATTCCATGGCGGAAGTTGACTGTCATTTCCGGGCATCGTCACCGGCAGTTTTCCGCCAGGATTGTAGTCGCCCAGGAGAACATCCGCAAGAGCGTTCCCGCCTTCCTGGCCGGGATAGAATGCGTAGATCAGCCCTTTGATGTTATTGATACATCGGCTTAGTCCACAAATGCCCCCGCTGAAAATCGTGACGACGGTGTTTCCGTTCGCCGCTGCGAGCGCATTGACAAGGTCTTGCTGTTTGCCCGGAAGTTCCATGGAGCCCCCGACACGATCGAAGCCCTCCCCTTCCTGGCTCGGATCGAGCCCTCCACAAAACACGACGACATCTGCCGAGCGCGCTGCCGCGACCGCCGCTGCGAATCTGCTTGTGTCGCTGCTGTTGATCTCACATCCTTTGGAATAGAGGATACTCATCGCTCCGACTTTTGCTTCCAAACCCTGTTTCGGGGTGACCGAATAGAACGGCGTCACATATGCGCTTCCCGAGCCGTCAATCCGTGCAACTGCCGCATTTGGACCGATGAGGGCGATGCTGCGGATGCTGTTCCTGTTCAAAGGAAGTATACCTGCATCGTTTTTCAACAAGACAATCGATTTTCGCGCAGCTTCGAGGCACAGCGCCTGATGTTCCTTGCTGTTGACGTCGGCCGGATTTCCCGGAGGTGAATAATCAAGCATGCCAGCCAGGATCTTTGTCCTCAACACACGCCTGACGGCCTCGTCGATGGTCGATGCGGAGACGCTTCCGTTCGCCACGAGCGTCGGAAGATTGTTCCGATAGTCGTCCGATCCCATACAAATATCGCATCCCGCCTCGATCGCCCGTTCTGCACTCCATATTGATCCCCAGTCGGAAACGACGTAGAACGGGAATCCCCAATGCGTACGCAGGATTGTTGTGAGGAGATTTGAATTCTCAGCGCACTTCTGTCCATTGATGAGAGTGTAGGCATTCATCACACTCATCGCGCCACCTTGCTGGACCGCCGTCCGGAACGCGAGACCGGCTTCATCGTGCAGAATGCGTTGAGTGGCGAAGATGTTGTTCGTCGTGCGGCCGTTCTCGCGATGGTTTACATTGTAGTGTTTGACGGTCGCAATGCAGGCTGTCGTCTGAATTCCCTGCACAACGGCGGTGGTGATCTGCGCGCAAAGGTACGGATCTTCTCCGCCCGTTTCGGGGCTCCGTCCATTACGCGGGTCCCGGTCGATATCCAGACAAGGCCCAAGCGCCTGACTTTTCCCTTTCCCCCGGAATTCCTTTCCCATTGCTACGCCTATGCGCCTGGCGAGCTCAACGTCCCAGGTCGATGCCATACC
>DOWV01000040.1:12855-18876 GCA_003519375.1 Bacteroidota bacterium | reverse complement strand
GGAACTCCCAGCCGGGCGTTGTTGGCTGTGTTGAAACCACCTTCCGCATGCAGCTGCTTGATCTTCTCCGCCATGGTCATCTGGCCAAGAATGGTGTTGATGCGATCTTCGAGGGTCTGACCGGTTGCCGGGCTCCAGAAGAAAATCATCGCGATGAGGCACAAGAGGCGCGGGAGCAATGGATGGAATTCTCTCCTGATGGAAGAAGGAAGGCGGGAAAATCGGTTGTATGGCACTGGTCTGTCCGACATCAGCGCGGAAGCTCTTTCCCCAATGCGTTCAAATATCCGACATTGACACGGCAGTTCTTGAAGGAGGATAGTTCTGCGAATTCTTCCAGCGCCTTCAAGACAAGGTCGGCAGCCGGACGCCTCGATCGGATCGTGGCGAAACTGGTGCGCGGACCGTTGGCGTACTTCACAATCAAGTCCCAGTTCTGAGGGCGGCTGAACGTGACCAGGCAGCTTTTTGCATCCATTTTCTTATATGGCCAGAAGCACCACCCGATATTATTCTTCTCCTGCAACCTCCTGAAAGAGCCGATCCATTGATCGGAATTCTCACCCGATTCTCCCATCCACAGCGGCACTCGGTAATTGGCGCGAAAGTCGACATACTCCTGGACCATCGCCTGGGTTGTATCGCACCAGTATTTGTGGAAGGTGTACACCAGCTTCGGATCGAACGGCGCGCCAAAAGCACCGAAGTTCGTGTTCCATTGTGCTCCCCCCAGAAAGACAAGATGGTCGGGGTCGACTTCACGTATTGCGCTTACGATACGCTTGTAGAGCGGTTCGAGGAGCGGATTGAGTTTCTGCCGGTCATAGTAGTGGGCGATCGGTTCGTTCAGGAGATCGTATCCTACAAGTACCCGTTCATTCCTGTAGCGTTCTGCAATCCTCTTCCAGAGCTCGATTGTCCGTTGCTGGCTCTCCGGGCTTTCGAAGAGAAACGGATAGCCCCAGCTGTCATCGATATTGTCGCCTGTCTGTCCTCCGGGCGCACAATGCATATCGAGGACAACCCACAGACCTTCCTCCGAGCACCAGGCCATGAGGCGATCCAGCATTTCGAATCCGGGCCCCGCCCAAACATTCGCGTAATCATCCGTCGTGAAGAGACGCCAGTTGAATGGCACACGAATGGAATTCATGCCCGTTCTTTTGATGAAGCCGATGTCGTCCCGCGTGATATACTTGTCCCGATAGGTGCGCCAAAATGATTGAGCCGCTTCCGCGCCGACGAGTTCCGAGAGGACTTCGTGGATCTTCCTGGGCGATGTTGCTGAATCGAACTTGAACATGTACCCCTCGGGAACCAGCCAGTTGCCGATGTTTATTCCCTGGAGAAGAATCGCCTTCCCATCGGGACCGACAATCTCCGCCCCATGGGTGGAAACGAATTCGCTGTTTTGGCCGAAGGAGATAGTCAACAGGAGCAGCAGAAGTGCGGTGACAACAGGAATGCGGTTGCTCATAGGAACTCATGAGTTATGGTAGAATGGAGGGAGGTTTCTGAAATTGACTCATCCAGTCCCAGAGTTGCATCAGCAAGGGAGAAGCCGCCAATCGTCCGCCGAAGCCAATGAAGCGGCGCGTGAATGTCGGGACTCCTGTAAAGCGAACTCGTCTCAATTTCTCGTGGTCAATGGTGACTCGTTGCTCCCGGGCCTGTTCGGCCACGAAGCGGTTCAGCGATTCCTTGCGCTTCTCAGCAATCAATCTCTGCTGGATGTTCGTCTTCAGTGAATCGAATGCAGTGAGCGCACGCTTTGTCCTTCGCCTGGCCAGAACTTTGAAAAGAGAGTACCCCTCGGTGAGATTGACGGGACCAACGGTGGTGCCTGTATCTGCCATCAGGGCGCGAAAGCCTACTTCCGGATGTTCCGAGACATCGAACAAACCCGATTCACCGTTTCGCTTCGCCCATCCCGTTCGCAGAGACCGGTTTCTCGCCAAATCGGCGAACGAGCGACCCTGACGGAGTTCCTCGATGACCTTCGACATATCCGCGAGGTTGGCAGTCAGAACCTCGCGAACATTGACTTGATAGGACGCTCCGAAAACGGCACTATTCTTGATGAGATGCCGGATGATTTCCTCGTCCGAAACCGAGACACTGTCCCGGATTCTGTAGTACAGAGAACGCGCCGCCCAATACTCAGTCCATGGCTGCAAATCGTTCTGCACCGCCCGCGAATTCTGCAGTCCTTGCCGCCGCCCTTCCCGCACCAGGAGCTCCTTTGCCACCAGATCTTTTACCGCCTCGTTAAGCTCAGCCCTGAAGGGATCTCCTTCGAAGGAACCCGAACTAAAATCAAGATACCGGAACATCTCCAGCACCTGTCCCAGAGAAAGGTTACCATCCTCGATGGTGACGAACGTGGAGCCGAGCAATGGTGTCAGGCGAACCATGATCAAGTCTGCCATATCGGCCGTCAGGATGAACCGCCCATGGCTCTTGAAGTGACTTGTATCTTCTTTCCAAAGGGCACTGATGGAATCTGCAAGCGCGTGAAAGATGACAGAATCCGCGACCGCCTGCCAGGCTTTCAGAATCCCGAAGGAATACGTCTTGACAAGGTCTTGTTCATGTCTCTCTCTCAGGATCTGCTCAACGCGACGCAGACGATCGGCCAATCCAAGCTCCACTGCCGGCCTGAAGCTTCGCTTATCGAGAAGATAGAGAACAGCCCAGCCGAAGTTGTCCGAGTTTATAAGCCTCGATACCCTCGATTTGCCGATTCCATAGGCGGCATTCTCAAACGCGGTGTCCGGTGCACCGAAGCGAATCATGATGGTGTCCACCCGGGTGTAGGATGAGCGCGTGATGTTCTGAAGAACGCTGTCGGGTTTGCACGCCAGCAGCATGCGCGCCAGCGAGGTTCCCTCGTTCTGCGAAGGGACGAGGAACGACAAGACCTGTATTTCCCTGGTGACTCGCGCCATCCCTTCTGCGATCTCTTCCCGGGACGGCACCGCACGTGCAACGATTTCACGCCTGTACAATTCATCTCTGACGAACAGATTCTCGAGCTCGTGCTTCATGAGCCGCGTTTTCCCATCCTCACTCATTCCCTGCCGATACGCCGAATGCGCTAAAACCTTCTCGGCGATCATCGCATACAGGGCTTTGGCCTTGACCGACTCGACATCCGCTTTCGTTTGTCGTGCAGGGAACGGCATGAGCTCGAGCCGCGCCATCAAATCGCGCGCCGTGATGACAGTTGCGCCAATTCTCGCAATCGTGTCCTGCGGCAGAAGAGCTGACTTCTGCGCAGCCCCTGAACCGGGGAGCAGGAGAATGCCCACAAAGAGAAAACACGGGCGGCGCCATCCCCACAACTTCATCGAATCATTCCTTTTTTCATTTCGCCAGAATGAGTTTACCCACGGCCACCTGGCCGGTTCCCTTGAGTTCGAGAATATAAACACCTGATGACAGAGCGAGACCCGTGGAAGTTGATGCTTTCCATTGAAAAGCGTGCGAGCCGGATCGCAGCCATCCGAGATCGCCCGTGTCAACTTCCCCGCCGCGTATATCAAAGATCCTGAACCGTACCCGGCCGCCCGTTGCCAGCTCGAAGGAGATTATCGTCGATCCGTTGAATGGATTGGGGTAGTTCTGACGGAGAAGCAGCGTTCGCTCAGGTAACAGTACGTCATCCCGCACTCCCGTTGAGGCAGAAGCGTATGCGAAATACCCGGCCACAAAGACCAGGGGAGCATTCCAGTTGATCGCCACTTCGTTTGAAGCATAGCTTCCCTGGTCGTCGATATAACAGCGCGCAGGCGGAGTGGACGCGGAGAACTTCGCAGCAAGAACCGGATCCGAGAGATACTGATTCGGACCGCCGGCCAGCAGACCAGGCACCGGCTCAAAGATATTGTCAGATGCAGAAGGACGATGATGAGGGAAATACGGCCTCCTTGTTCCCGCTCCGGTCAGGTAGGACAGACCGCAAGGATTAAGACCGAGGACATAATGAAGTTGTTCGAGTGCAACGTCACGATACTCGTTGTTCCCAAGAATTTCGGAACCGATAATAAGGAGAATCGCGTTATTCAAAGCCACTGAATTGCTTCCCCAGACGAACTCACCCGGCACGAGCGTAACAGGAAAGGCACTCGCGTTCCTTCTCGTAACCTGCGTCTGGCAAAACGTCTGGAGCGACGACTTCAGTGTACTGATGATGGAGGAGTCTTTGCCCGGAAAGTCGACCGTGAGATATGTCAGATGAGCAAGAGCTGACACGTTTTGCCATGACATCGACTGGTTCAGAATGGTTTTCCGGGAATAGTAGAGACTGTAGTACGTTCTGTATTTCGATTCTCCTGTCGCAGCGAACATCTCGGCTGCCGCCCAAAGGCGTTCATCCGAATCATCGCTGTCACCGTACTCCCCCGTCGCCGTCGCAGATGGATTACGGAATCCTCCGACAGGCACGATCGTCGGGCTCTTCTCGAGGAACTGCCACCCCCTCGAAGCGGCGGTCAGGCACCGCTGGGCAAAGGCCTGGTCAAATGCCTGGTACGTCCTTGCCGCCCGTGCCATCATCGCCACGAAATCACCGGTGGCGGTGGATGCAATTTGATAGATGTAGCGCGTCGCGTTGTCCGCATGCGGCATGACAAAGCCCTCGAATTGTGCGCGCGTCAGCTTGGCAAAAACTCCGCCGTTTGACGCCTGCATCCTCAAGAGCCAGTCGAGCTCATAGCGCGTTTCATCCAGGAGATCGGGAATCCCGTTTCCGCTCTCCGGTATCCCGATGTTATCAGCTCCAAAGCGCTCGGGATATATCTCGTAGGCCGCCAGCATGGTTCCGACGGTGACACCTGCGTTCACGACATATTTACCGTAATCGCCTGCATCATGCCAACCGCCGGATGCCTGGACAACCCCCGTCGATTCAGCTGTTGTATGAAATGTCGCATCCGCGGAATGGCACGCAGGGTGTGCATAGATCCCGGCGTATGGCAGCCCAAGCCCGTTGCCACATCGCTGGAAGAAGAAAGCCTTTAAGCTGGATTTCCACACTGCCTGGTAGACCGTATCCTGGATGGCGAATGCAGCAGACTCTTCACCCGCCGTCGTGCGGATTGTGTAAAGCCCCGGTCGTGTAAAGTCGGTAAAATCGCCGCGGTAAAGCGTCATGCCGGAAGCCGGATCGTTCGACTTCCAGAATGAGAGCTTTCCCGTGAACAGGACCGATCGGGCCGAAACATCCAATACAAAGAAGCTGTCGGCAGGCTGATCAACGTACACAGACTTGGCGTGGAAAGGCCGGTATCCCACCTGATCCACGTATATTCCTCCGAACGCAGCACTCGAGAGGGCGGATCCAAGCATAAGAGCAAGTGAGAGGAACGGCGATTTCATACGTCGCGCTGAACCAAGGGAGTCGAATGAATAAGGACGGCATCGTTCTAGAAGCCATCTCAAGAATACTCACGCCCGCCAGCGTCATGAGTTTTCAAAGGGCGGGTCCCGCTCCTAGATTCCGCCCCTTAGCGGGATTCAGAAGGCGAACCGCAAAGGAAAGATCAACGATAAATTCTTAGCCGACTTTCCGTGATTCTCTTCTTTGGTTGAAAGCTCATTCCTAAGATAGTTTTCGGCCTAGTTCGAATATGTCAGTCCGAATCCGTACGGAAAGAGCGGATCACATCCGGGATCACCTATGTTGATCGGCACCTGCTTCATGGTCCGCGGCCATGAATGGGGAAGCTTGCCGACCGGTTTGAAGTCGCCGAAGATCACGTCCGTGACGCCCTGTCCTTCGGTTCCAGGAAGCCAGGCGGCCACAAAAGCCGTGCTCGCCTTCAGAGCCGAATCGATGATGAGCGGGCGTCCCGAAAAGAGAATGACGACAAACGGAGTTCCGCTGGATTTCACTTTCTCGATTATCGCCAGATCCTCTTTCGACAGAGCCAGGTCTTTCGAATCGCCGAACATTTCTGCGTAGGGAGGTTCACCGACCACGACAATTGCAGCGTCAGCGCCGGCTGCGCCATTCCCATC
>DOWV01000040.1:0-12657 GCA_003519375.1 Bacteroidota bacterium | reverse complement strand
CTTCAGCCCTCCGTCCCCCTGCCAGGTGATTGTCCAACCGCCGCTCTGGTAGCCGATGCTGTCGGCCCCCCTGCCTGCCACATGGATTTGCTTCAAGCCCTTGGAGAGCGGCAGAAGGTTGTTCTCGTTTTTCAGCAAGACGAGCGATTGCCGCACTGCCTCGCGCGCAATTTCCCGGTGCTCTTTCGACCCGATCGCAGCAGTCAGGTTTTTGTCCCGTGCAGAGTTGTCAAAGAGATTCATGGAAAATTTTACACGCAAGATCCGACGCACGGCATCATCGATCCTGCTCATCGGGACTTTCTTTTCGTTTACCAGTTCCTTCAGAAATGTCATGAATTCCAGATAGTTGTTCCCCTGCCCCCTGCCGTTCGGGATCATGACCATATCGAGACCAGCGTTGATCGACGTCTCAATATCCTCCCTGTACGATCCCGGCAGCTTGTCAATGCCGAGCCAGTCTGACACGACAAACCCTTTGAATCCCAGCTCACCCTTGAGTACGTCTGTCAACAAGTACCTGTGGCTGTGCATTTTGTTTCCGTTCCAGCTGCTGTAGGAAGCCATGATGGACATCGCGCCGGCTTTGATCGCTTCGACATAACCCGGCAAGTGGATGCGCCTGAGGGTGGCTTCGTCCACTTCCGTGTTTCCCTGGTCGGTGCCGTTGGTCGTCCCGCCATCACCAAGATAGTGTTTCGCGCAGGCCAGCACAGAGGCCGGATTCGAAAGGTCCCCGGCCTGTACTCCCCTTACGAACGCAGCTCCCAGCTCCTTCACGAGCGCCGGATCCTCCCCGAAACTTTCATATGTTCGTCCCCATCTCTCATCCCGGGCGACCGCAATGCACGGAGCAAATGTCCATTGAATGCCTGTCCCGCGCACTTCTTCCGCTGCCATACGTCCAACCCGTTCTACGAGCTCCGGATTCCTCGTGGCGCCGAGTCCCACGTTTTGAGGCGTAATCACTGTCCCATTGACATTATTATGTCCGTGGACAGCGTCGATGCCGAACAGGAGCGGGATCTTTAACCGGGATTTCATGGCCAGGTCCTGATACGTGTCATAGATCTTCGCCCAGACATCCGGTGTGACGTCGGGCGGTTCCGAGTTTCCGCCCCAGAGAACGGAACCCAGTGAATGGGTCGTAATGTCCCCTGTCCACTCTCTGATCGCGAGATAGTCGACCTGGGTCATTTGACCGATCTTTTCATCGAGGGTCATCTGTTTCAACAGACCTTCGACACGCTCCTCCACAGGGTTCATTCTTGGCTGAGCCATTGTAGCAAACGAGAGGCACGCGAGGAGAACGAGACAACGCTTCATACTGTAATCCCTCATTTGATATAGAGAAGTTTCTTCGTGTTTGTAACGGTTGGAGTTCGGAAGATCGCAAGATAAAGGCCGGAAGCCACAGAACGCCCCGGAGCGCCCGTTCCATCCCACCGATAATAAGAAATCGCACCCTGGCCCTGCATGGCAGCGGAGGTAATCTCCTGTCCGAGCACATCCATGATCTGAATCTGAACCTGCCTGCCTCGCGGTGCGACAAACGGGATGATGACAGATCCGTTGAAGGGGTTTGGATAGGCTTCATCGACCCGGAAACCCCCCGGGAGTTCGCCCGATTCATTCTCCACTGTCGTTGTGACGATGTCCGACAGATAGTAAGGATCCGAAATCGCCGCCTGGTAACCGCTCAAAGCACTCCCTGTGGAATTGATGCGCCAATCCGTTTCCTTGTTGATGTTGAACCACGTAATAGCTTTGACGCGGGGGAAGATCAGTTTGTTGAACAGGTACGCGTCCCTGATCCACTTTCCTTTGTCACCTCCAACTTCAGCGGAAGCGAATTCACCGATCATCATCGGCTTGGACAATGAGGTGAACTTGCTGTAAATATCCTTGAAAGTGTCGTAGAAACTCACCCACCCCGACCATGTTTGTGAAGTCCCCCAATTATACCCGTCCAAACCGATCCAATCGACAACGTCATCTCCGGGATAGAAGTTTTCCGGCTGATTCCAGGGTTCGGCGGGCGCAGAGCCATTGTTCGGGCACCAGATCCACGAGACGTTCGTGACACCGACCGAATCGAACAACCGGCGAACTCTGCGGAATGACGCGATGAACCGCTCCGGTCCGTCGGCCTTCGCGGGATCGCCGAAGCCTCCCAACGTTCCGCCTCCATTGTTCTTCCCTCCCCACGGGTACCAATCGCCGTTCATCTCGTGACCAACCCTGATGAACAGCGGCTTCGCCCAGCTCTTCACCGCATTGGCGTAGCCGATGATGTACGAATCGTACGTCCCCGAGATAATTCCATCAAGCGGAAAAGGATAGCCGTTCACCCAGGGCTCCCATGTGACGTGAGGAATCGCATCCTTCTGAACGATGGCATCACATTGCGTTTTCGGAAAATCAGGCGTCCGGTTCGCCGGCCAGCCCGTGTAGAACATCTCGATGGCAATCTTTTTCTGAGCCAAAGCTTCAAAATCGTCATGGCCGTAGGCGCCGCCTGCCTGGTAATTCGGTGTGAACGCTGAGTGATAGCAGCCGTTGGCCGGCACAGGAACCTGCCCTGCCGCACTGCTGCCCAACGACGCCAACACAGCAAGCAACGCAACGACTCCCCGGGTCATTTTGCAAGCACCATCTTTGTTGTCGATCGGAAACCTTCCGTCACGAGCCGGGAATTGAGTTTCGAGTTTCAAGTTTAGGGTTTCAAGTTACCAATTCCATGAATGTCATTTCATCAGCAGCAGCTTCCTGCTCTCGGTGCGGTCTCCAGCCGTAAGCCGGTAGATATACGTGCCTGTAGGGAGATCGATGGCTTCCCAGGTGATCGCATGAGTGCCAGCAGGCATTTCACGATTTACGAGCGCAGCGACTTCTCTACCAAGCACATCGTACACCTTCAGCTTAACTAAGCTGATCGCTGAAAGCTGATAGCTGATAGCCGTCCTCGGATTTCCGCCAAAGGCGGATCCGCCTCCGGCGGAGAATGGGTTCGGGTAATTCTGGAACAGTCTGAAGACAGCCGGTGTACCAACCGACAACTGCTGCTCCACGCCAGTGAGATCCGTGCTCCGGTAGTATGGCGCATAGACACTCGAGAGTCTCGAGGACACAAGTTTCGCCTTCGTTCTGTTCATCTCGAAGACTCCCATCCGCTGATATCCTGTCGGCTGCTGCGAGGTGTACCAGTCGAATGCAGTCCACCATGTCGATCCCATGACGAAGCCGTTGGGATTGAGCTTTCCGTTGCCGTCAACGACCGTCACCTCGGCAAAAGCGGCGAACGTCGAATCGAAGACTTCTACTTGTTGAGCCTCTGAGACGGAAGACCAGATGCCGAACTCCGTGTTCAGCACGGGCTTGTTGGGCAGGGCCGTATGGGCGTTGCGCAGAAATTGTCTTGTTCCGCCGTAGTAGGTACTCCCATGGAAAATCCCGAAATACATCGTCCACCCCGCGACATCACATGCCGTCTGGGAGGCGTCATTTGCCCCGGGCCGGTCGGCAGCTGCCGACTGCGAAACGAACCTGCCATCCGGATATTGATTCTTGAGCTCGTTGTTCACATTTCTGATGAACGTTTCTCTCCCCGGCACGACGAGACATTCATTGCATGTGCTCCAGACAAACACCGAGGGGCGGTTGAAGTCCTTGAAGACCATCTCGCGGAACATCTGCGTATGAATGTTCCTCGCAATATTCTGAAGCATCCACGCGTCCTCTGTGTCGAACCACCAGACGGGAATCTCTTCCATCACTGCCAGGCCAAGTCTGTCACACAGAAGGTAGGTATGGGGGTTATTCGGATAGTGCGCGGTCCTGAGGAGCGCGACATTCAATGCCTTGATCTTTCTCAGGTCGTCCAGGATGACTGAGTTCGGCATACTGCGGCCATAGGAGGGATGATCTTCGTGCCGCGCGATGCCGGGTAGGAAAACCGGGTTGTCATTCAACAAGAATGCCGATCCCGATGTCCGGAGCGTCCTCACGCCGAACTGAGTTGAGAATTCGTCAAGAACGATGCCGGCCTTCGAGACCGTTACTCTCAATATGTAGAGATTCGGGTTACGCGGATTCCACAGTTTGGGTGATGACACGGTCAGGACTGTCTGCCACACCCGACTGGTATCTTTGTCCACCGTAAGCGATGTTTGAGATACCCCTCCGGCGCTTACAGGATTCCCGATGAGTTCGAACGAATACTCCGTGTTCATGTTTGTCGAATCGACCACCGCTCTGTAAAGCTGGATCGATAGATTGACCGTTTCGTTTGCTGCGCCCTTGTTCTGGAGAACAACAGTCGTCGAGAGCGTTCCATGGATGTCCGTCGGCACGACATGGACCCGGGGAATCGAAACTGGATTCGAAAACTCGATGTAGACATCGTGCAAGATGCCTGTATAGTTGAACCAGTCAACCTTGTAGTATGGCACGATGTCAATCCGCTTTCCCGTCGGAAGGTCCTGCACCTGCCCCTGGCTCCAGGGAACGTTGTCAACCCTCACCGCCAGGACATTGACGCTGTCAAACCTGAGCGCCGAGGTGACATCAAAGGCAAACGGCGTGTAACCTCCCTCGTGCCAACCCAGGTAGGTTCCATTCAGCCACACATCGCCGACGTAGTTGACGGCCAGAAATTTCAGGCGGGCAGTTTTCCCGCGCATGGAGTCTGACACCAAGAAATTAGTACGGTACCAGACACCGTTTTCGTAGTATTCCGGAGTTTTTTGGTACCCGTTCAACGCGTTCTCGACACCCGGGACCGTCATAGTCTGCCATCCGCTGTCATCAAAGTCCGGGGCAAACCGGTTTCCGGCCTCGCGAACCAGGTCGGCATATCCCGTCGAGTCTCTCTTCTTCAAGGTGAGATTGTGATCGACGTTCACGCGTTGTTTTTTCCATGTTCCTACAAGCGAGAGTATCGGTCGTTTCTGTTTTTCAAAGGACGGTACGACCGTCCCGTTCTGGAATGGCACCGCGACGCCGTCAACGGTTTGAATGGAAAGAGTTGCTTGAAGATTGGCGTATTGCGCACGAAGCCGAGGTTCGCTGCCCGCCAACATGATCAGCAGGAGACAGAATACTCGATGAGATGCCGGAGCGCACATATCCAATCCTTGTTGAAGAAGGGGGAGGGCGTTACGATGGATGCAATGTTGTGCAGAGCAGCGGAGAGAGGGGAACCTCGTGCCCTTCGCAGAGCGTCCCACGGCAGGAGCAAGTTCCCGACAGTACCCCTCAGAACATGACCTTCGATTCCGTTCGCACCTGCATTCCATCACATCAGCCTAAGACACACTCTCTACGCGGAGTAACCGGGGCTCAAAAAGCAATTCCGAGCGTAATCTTTTGAGCATTCCTGAGCCGCTTGAGGTCCTGGTACGAATAATCAACCATGAACTGCAAGTTACCGACGACGAACTGCTTGATACCAAGCCCGGCCGTGAAGGACTCTTCGGTGTCCTTCTGGAAGAGCGATTTCATTCCTCCCCGCACATAGACAAAGTCATCAAAGACGTACTCTCCGCCGACATTGATGCTCTCATAGTTATCGCTTGGATGCGACGCATCCAAAGCGAGCTTCATCTTGCCTAGTGCTCCCACTGGCACATCGTACGCGATGCCGACACGGAAATTCAAAGGAAGCTCCCATTCTTCCATTGCGAGGTGCGCCGGAACCCGCGTGTTATGCCCGGTGTTGCCCGGATCGGAGTTATAGAGAACGAGCGCATTGTTGCCGGCCATCTGCATTTTTGTCCCGAAATTCGTGATCGACATGCCGAGCGTCACCCCCTCGAATGGAGTTGCATACTTCACGCCGAGGTCCAGCGCGACGGCGCTGGCGCTCATTTTCCATATTTTCTGGTACACAAATTTGGGATTGAATCCGATCGAGAATTTGTCGGTCAGTTTCAATCCGTACGTGAGGCCCACGGCAAGATCGCTGACGGTGAAGACCTCTCCGGTCCCATCCTGTTGATCGATGGTTGTGACATTCATCTGGTCGATGTCCGACGCCGTCAGGTTGATCCCGAGCACTCCATACGATCCGAGGCCGATCGTGGCGCCCACAAAATTGTACTGGATGTCGGCAAACCAGTAGGTGTGATCGACCATGAGATTGAAGCCCTGCAGGTCGGCGATGCCCGAGGGATTCCAGTACATCGCGCTCGGATCATCCGCGATGGCCACGAACGCCCCGCCAATGCCCAACGCTCTTGCACCCTGGGCGATGGACAGGAACGGAGCTGCTGACGTGCCGCGCTTGGATACTCCGCTTGAACCCTGCGCAAGAAGAGAATGATCCCCGAGGAGGATCAGGGCCAGGACGACAAGTGATATTTTTTTCATGGAGGTCCTCATTTCACCACCGCGAATTTTCCAATGTGCTCGCCGATGCCCTCCGCTTCCACGTGATAAACATAGAGGCCAAAAGCGACATCCATTCCGTCATCGGATACCAGGTTCCACGCGAGAGCGCCGTCCATCGCGGACCCGTCCTTGTAGAGGGTCTTCACGAGCGCTCCGGAAACCGTGTAGATCCGCACGGTGCATTTAGCCGGGAGCTTCTTGAATTCGATTTTTCGATCTCCCCGTCCCGTCGTGTAAAGGGAGCGGGCCTCCCATACCGCGGTCGCGATATACGGGTTGGGCACAACCGTAATCTCGCTCAACTGGTTCTTCGCAATATCATTGTCTGTCGTTGCTTTGTGAGTCTTGAACGCAAAGTAGTCGCCGGCAAAGAAGGGCTTGGTGGTCTTGATGACAAACCGGTCCCCGGACTGAGGATAGTTGACGGTGCCTCCGAACGGCCTGCCATAGGAGACCTTGTAGACAATTTTGAAGTCCGCTTCGCTCGCGTACCCATCGATGATTCGTAACGTGTCACCGAGCGAGAATGTCCCGGACGCGTCCCGATCATCGATGATGAACTTCACTCTCTTTCCCGATGTAGTATTTGTGATTGTGAAATTCACGGGCATCAGCGGATATTGCGGAGGCGCGTCAAATGCGGTCGTATCGGCGGCCGACTCTGTAAACTTTATCTCATAGTCACCCGGCCACGCGATATTCCGCGAAATGAAGGAGTTGTCAATCGCCGGCCGCATGAACACATTGCTCCGGCCAACCACCCAACCTGATGATGTGTCAATCACCGACACCGCTGTATCATTGAGCACGGACAAAACCATCCCGTTAAACGGCATAGAGTACTTCTCGGCTCCAAAGTTCTCTGCCGTGAAGTCCCGCATCACGGTATCAATGTTCACGCCCCGTTTCATCGTGATGATACCCGATTTGGTGGCATATTTTGGGAGAGGTGCATCGGCCGTGAATGTCACCGTATACTCGTCCCCCTCCTGAACAAGAGTCGGGTCAAAAACCTGCAGTGAAAGCCTGCCGGTGCCGATACCCTGCGTCACCTGGTTGAGGTTTCCCTCCACGGAAGGAGCGCGATAGCCCGCCGCCGGAGCGTTCGGCGTGACAACCGCTGCATTGATGTCGATGAACTTGATGTTGCCGGCATAATCCGCCGTGATGATCTTGGGACACTCTGTCGGTTGAAGGCCGCGGGTGCCGCGGGTCGGATCACCCTTTGTGTACGAGACAACGGCATAGAAATAGCGCACACCGTTCTTCACGTCGGTGTCGACATAGGAATGCTGCAACCCGGTATTTGCGCCGCGCCAGAAATGAGCGCCGTTGATACCGACGGGATCAGGACCGGCGATGGAGTCGACAAGATCGAACTGCGCAATCGGCTTCCAGTATTTCGGCTCGCCCCTGGAATCGGTGACGAGCTTCACGTCATTGAACTCCGGTTCAGTGCTGCGATAGAGGGAATAACCCTCGAAGTTCTTCTTATATCCCTTCGACAGATCATTCGGATCTTCAAATCCCAGGAAACGGTCGACAGACTGCTCGGCAATCGCATCCCAGTACAGGAATACCCGGCCGTTGCCCGGCACGGCGGTCAAGCGCGGCGTGTACGGAGGCTTCGAGAAATTATAGTTCGCGTTGTAGATATCCTGGACCGTCTGCTTGTTGAAGATCAGATTATCCAGATCGTTTCCGAACGCCAGAGCCATCGAGAAACGCTCACGCCTCGTTTGCTTCCAAGGGAACGGGCCCGAAGAGAACACCATGCTGATGTTGGTATTTTGAACGAGCGTGTCCCTGAAACCGTTGTTCATCTTCGCCCACATCACGTCGTCGTTTTTCGGCCAGCCCCCGGTCGGGCCCTTGTCCGCGAGTATGTAGATCGAGATAGCCTGCAACCCGATTTGGTCGGATTCGTCTTTGTCGGTCTCGTCGAAGTTCGGTTCACCATGCGTGGGGATTCCGTCTCCTTCTCCCTCATCAGCGCCGGTGTACTGCGGATCCGTCGGTCCGACACCGTCCCGGCCGAGATCGTCGTTCAGCGGCTCGCCCAGATCCCATTTTCCGTTCTTGTTCAAATCGGAGTATGCGAGCCAGTTGTGGTTGTTGTCGATGTTGTCATCGCGCCGCTCGTTCATCATCCCATCTTCGTCATCATCGACGCTATTCCAGGGGTTTCCCGGACTCTCCAGGTACGCATACCCGACATATCCGGTCTTGTAGTTCCCCGGCACGCCCAGGCCGCTTGTGCACCACGCATACGCAAGATCGAGCTTCGTATTGTAACGAGCGCTATTCCCATTATTGTTTGTTCCGCCGACCCCTGGATCCGTGTAGAAACCAAAACACGTGGTGTCATAGTCGTTGTCCGAGATATTGACAATATCATAGTGCCAGAAAATGATATCCTCGGCCAGCACGTGAGACCACTGAAATCCCCGCACCTCTACCCTTGCCCCAAGTCCGGCCCGCGTTGAATCTGCGGCAATGGGCATGTAGTTGAAGGGTGCGCGGGAGAACTTCCTCATCTTTGAGTCATCCATGACATAATACGTTTCAAAGTCAGCGTTGCTCACGCCGCGGCCGAAATACCCGTACCAGTATTTGTTCCAGGTCGGATCCAAACCGAGCGCCGGGGGCCAGGCATCGGGCCACGTGGACGGATCCTTGTTGATCGCAGGGCGCTCCGCAGAGGGGTTGACATACCCCGGCACCGGCTGGAAGACCCACTCTTCTCCTGTCACAGGATCTCTTGAGACTTCCTCACGGTAGGCCGAGATAATCGGCGTCACAACTCTTCCATTTCCGGGCGCCACAATCTTGGCCCCGATGAGCAGAGCAACGCCATCCAGGTACGAATGGTCAGTTCCTTTTGGCCAAACAGCGGAGGGCTGGAACGGCCAGTGCCCGATTTCGCCGTTGCTGTTGAAGAGTGTCACAACCCGGTTGCCGTCCATGACTCCTTCTTTGCGGAACTGCACATCGCCTTTACTGTCGGCGCGGTATGTTGCGGTCTTCGGATCCACAACGCTCGAGCTGATCCCAAATCCCCTGATGGGAATTACCATCGGCGAGGCCGGATCATTGCTGAGAATGGAGAGCTGTGCGGCAACAAGACCAACGGCGTTTGGCACGAATCGCACGGTATCGACAAACGAGGCCCCCGGGGCGATCCTGACCGTCTTCGGAGATGCAAAGAACACGCTCTGCGAAGACGTCACATCGGAAATCCGAAGGGTGTCGGTGCCCATGTTCGTCATCAGAAATGTGCTCCACCCTGTCCTCGCGTCGAGAACTCCCACCCTGACGTTTCCGAAATCAACAGACGTGATATTGAGAACAAGTTTTGGCTGTGCGACGGCTGTCGCCAAGCCGCAACCGATGAACCACGCTATCAGGTACTTCATCTTCTTAGACATCACTCGTCGCTCCTCAATTCGTACGTGTGCATCCACTAGAATTCGACGGACAATCCGAGCCGAAGCTGTCGCGGGGCCGAATAGTTCCCGGGATTGTTCACATACTGCTCGATGGTGTTAAGCCCGTAGATCGGACCTGCGAGATACGTGAAGAGGTCGATGTTCGTCCTGCCGCTGGCGGCATCGACATTGCGTTCGTTCTTCCTGTCTAACAAATTATAGACGAGGGCAAAAAGTGTGACATCGAGATCCCCGAGCCTTATACTTTTCTCGGCGCGGAGATCGACGCTGAAGGTTGCCGGCTTGATGCCGCCGTTTTCAAAGCGAAGCCCGTTGGAGACGCGAATATCTTCCGTGTACGGAAATCCTGTTCCGTACTGGAGGATCGCTCCTGCGCTCCAATCACCCGGCTTCCCGACCGTGAGCGAGAGATTCAACGTCGACCGCTGATCCCAATCGAGGGCCACGACTTTCTTGTTTGTTTCAATGGGCGGGTCCGTTTGATTATTGTAAAACACCGACATCGGATCGGAAGCGTTTCCCTCTGCTATTTGATAGGTGTAGTCGAGTTTGATGCCGAAGTACTCTGTGAATTGCCGGTCCAGCGACAGAATGAATCCCTTGATGTTGGCATAGTCGCGGTTGATGAACCGGGCATACTTGAATCCCTCGTACGTGTTGAGAATTTCCATTCCCAGCAGGTTCCGGATATCGCGATAGTAGACCGTGAAGTCCAGACCTATGTTTGTGAAGAGCACTTGCTGCAGGCCGAGTTCGTACATGACCGTTCGCTGTGCTTCAAGATCCGGATTACCGATTCTATTGGAAAGTGAGCTGCTCGGCGTGACAAGATAATCGGAGTTGTAGTACAGATTTTCGAAACTCGGGATCTGGAAGAAATGCCCGTAGGAGAAGTGGATGATTCCCTGATCGGTGATCGGGAACGAGACGCCGAGACGCGGGCTGAGCTGGACTTTTGCGGTCGCATTCTTCAACGCACCTGCGCCCGGGAAATTCGGGTTCTTTGTCGGGTTCCGCAGATCCAGGGGATACGATGATTTCGGATCGAAATAGTCGAACCGGACACCTGCATTGATGATAAAATTGTCGTACTCGACCTTGTCCTGCAAATAAGCAGAAAGCTCGATTGGTTTTTTGAGATACGATTGGTTGCCGGGGGCTCCAGGTTGCGGGTAACCGATCTCGAAGATCAGGCCGCCCGTGCTGTCGGTTTCAACGGTATTGCGGTTCATGATCGACATACCGTGGCTGTAGATATCGTGAATCCGCGCTTCGACGCCCGCACTCACTTTGTGCCTCGGCGAGAGCTGGGATGTCAAGGACCATTGCCCGATGAGCGATTTCGAATAGCGATCGTACCGGTCGGTTTGATTACCGCCGGATCTGAACGTGTAGTTCGAGATTGGCGTCCCGCGGTCGGGATCGACATAACGCGGGTCGTAGGGATCTTCGTACAAGTACCCCTTGTAGTCGAACCAGTTGTAAGAGAGCTTCAGGGTCTGGTACGTGTTGGCGGAGGGGGCGTGCGTCACCTGAAACGACTGCACAAGATCCCTCCTGTAATGATTCGTGATTCCGTCAGGGGTCCATGCAAATGAGTGGTCGTAGTACTTATTCCATGTGTCATCCCAGAGAGCCGAATACGCAAGCTTGAACTCCCCGAGCGCATACGTCAGCTTCCCGCTGAAGGAATAGCGGCGGGAGGGATTCATGGGAACGTGTGCGCCATCTCCAGTATTATGATTGATAAAAATGGACCTGTCAGCCGAATTCGGAAACGTTGGCGCATAGTCCGTCACTTTGTACACCCGGATGCCGTAGAGATAACCACGGTCGTAGTAGTAGCGGCCGGTGCCGAAGAACGAGAGGTCTTTCAGAGGTGTCGGTCCGCTGATGCTTCCCTGCACATTCCTGGTCCGGAAGCTGGTGAACTGCCCCACATTTGGAAACGTGGATGTGTGATTCGTGACATAATCGCCGGTGTAGACTGAGAGCGATCCCCGGTACTTTTGCGATCCTTCCTGCGTGACGATATTCACTACACCCGACATGGCCTGGCCGTACTCGGCGTTGAATGTTCCGCTGATCACTTCCATCTCCCGAATGGAGGTGTTATCGATCTCAATGCTCCGCTGGTTGTTGTACGGGTCGTTCACGGTCACGCCGTCGACCAGATACGCAACCTCATTCGATCGCCCCCCGCGGAAGTGGCCGCCGACCACTCCAGCCTGAATGTTGATGACCTGCCCGACGCTCTCTGTCGGGATCCTCTTGAGATCGTCTGAAGACATTGTCACCGAGGTCGAGGTCAGGTCCTTCTGGACGATGGGCCTTTCAGCCCGCACCACCACCTCGCCCACCTCGATCGCCTGCGGCTGCAATTTCGCGTCAACCCGCGTCGTCAGATCGATCTTGACGATAACATCCGTCGTCACCAGTCTCCGGTATCCTATGAAGTTGACCACGACGGAGTACTTCCCCGGCGGAATGTTGTTAATCGTGTAGAATCCATCGATGTCCGTCGAAGCGCCAAGTGTTGTTCCGAGCAGAATAACGTTCGCGCCTATCAATGACTCACCCGTGGTTGCATCGACGACCCGGCCTGCGATTTTCCCGGTTTGTCCCGAGAAGGCTGTGAGGTGAACCGACACAAGCGCGGCAAGCAACACAAGCTGGAAATTGATTCCCGGAAATCCCTTCCCGGACCGTGCGGCTTTTGTTCCATGGCTCATAGAGCACCTGCAAGAATTCAAAAAAGGTGCGTGGAGCAACGACGGGTTGCTCCACGCACACATGAATTGTAGAGTAGGACACCAGC
>DOWV01000294.1:4464-4988 GCA_003519375.1 Bacteroidota bacterium | reverse complement strand
GACGAGCGCAATCCCGTTCTCAGCTCCTCAAGCTCGTTCCACCGTGCATACAGCCGGTCCACCTTTGCCCTTGCTGCGGCAAGCTCCTCCGTCAACCGGGCTGTCTCCTCGCCGCGCTTCTGGTAGAAGTCGGGCTCTGAGAAGAGGGCCTCGATTCGTTCCACTTCCGCCTCCGTGCTCATGATGTCCGCTTCGATGGTTTCGAGCTCTTTGGTCTCTTTCCAGCTGAGCTTGTTCGCCTGGACCCTGACGCGTTCCCGCAGTTTCTTCGGTCCGGCGGAGTGCGCAGCCGTTTCCGATTCCCGAATCGCCCGCTTCTCGAGATAGTAGTCGTAGCCCCCTTCGCTGAAATGAACCTTACCGTCGCCTTCAAACGCAAGGATTCCGTTGCAGACTCGATTCAGGAAATACCTGTCGTGACTGACCGCGATGACGCATCCGTCGAATGCCACAAGCGCCTCTTCGAGGACGCGGAGTGTCGCCAGATCGAGGTCGTTCGTTGGCTCGTCCAGTATGAGGAAATT
>DOWV01000294.1:4013-4199 GCA_003519375.1 Bacteroidota bacterium | reverse complement strand
CGCAGGTAACTCCAGACGGTGAGGCGTTCATCACCGAACATGATCCATTCACGCCCGTCACCGATTTCCTGGAGGACGGTCTTCTCATCGTTCAAATCCACACGCGATTGATCGACGTAGTTAAACACGGTCCTGTCTCCGACGTCGATATGCCCTGCGCCCGGTTTCATCTCCCCGAGGATGAGC
>DOWV01000294.1:3355-3768 GCA_003519375.1 Bacteroidota bacterium | reverse complement strand
ACCTTCGATCCGAACGGAGGGGCAGGGGGGATGAGGAGTTCGACCTCGGCTTCAGTCTCGTGTCCTTCTTCCGCCGCCGTTTCAAAGTAGTTCTTGAGCCTGCTTTTGGCCTTTGTTCTTCTCGCCTTGGCGCCGCGGCGGACCCATGCAAGCTCGCGGCGGAGAAACATGTTCCTCTTTTGTTCTTCCGTCTCCAGTTGTTCTTCGCGCTTCGCTTTGTCAATGAGAAAGTCAGTGTAGTTTCCGTCGTGCGGATGGCAGACACCGTTGGAGAGCTCGACGGTCCTGTTTGCGATCGCGTCAAGAAAGTACCGGTCGTGCGTCACGAAAAGACATGCACCCGAAAACCCCGCGAGAAACTCCTCCATCCACTCAATGGAGCGTGTATCGAGATGGTTCGTCGGTTCGTCGAG
>DOWV01000294.1:2879-3181 GCA_003519375.1 Bacteroidota bacterium | reverse complement strand
CCGCCCGAGAGCGTCTGGATGGCGCGGCTCTTTGCCGGGACATTCAGCGAGTGCATCGCCGTTTCGATCCTGTTCTCGAGATTCCAGCCGTCACGGTGGTGGATCTGGTCTTCGAGAACGTGGCGCCTCTCCGATGTCCCCGGAAGCGATTCATATTCCCGCAGGTAGTCGATGACGTCGTGAGCTCCCTCGACGATGTTTTCGTAGACCGATTTGGTTTGATCGAACTGGAAATCCTGGGAGAGGTAACCAGCAACGATATCCCGCCTCCTCTCGATGGAGCCTGAATCGGCTTGCATGAC
>DOWV01000294.1:376-2779 GCA_003519375.1 Bacteroidota bacterium | reverse complement strand
ACCACCTGATCGCCGAAGCGAACAGTGATATCCCGCGCGGCGATGAGGAGTGGGCTGATGGATTTGGTCATGGATGGCGTTCTCCGAGCCTCAAGGTAACCTTAACTCACTCGAACTGCCAATGAAGTCTGTTCAACGACTCGTTGATCAATTCAACCATGACGAGATGATCTGGCGGAGCCTCGAGCCGCGGCGGCCTGTGCGGCGAAAGATGCTACGTCGGTCAGGCCAAGAGCTACATCAAGCACTCGATCTGCTTGAATTCGACGCGCTGCGGCCGGTGGATGATTGTGTGGGGACGCGGTTGGCCGGTCAGGGTAGAGAGTTGTAACAGCCGGGCTTTGAATAATAAAATCCCGACGGGCATGCCAACCTCTGCCTCCTGATTTCCCAATTGCTTGTCGGAAGCATTGCTCCGGGTGGCCCTGAGGCTTGCTGGTGCGCTGATAGTTGACCGGCACCCTTGGTGACCCTCAGCAAGGTGTCGGTCACCCGGTTCACGAGAGATGCCAAGGACCTACCCGCAAAATTGGCGCTTCAACCGACGTCGATCGAATCCCGCTCCTCATTTTCCACTCCGACCAGAACGCCATCCTTGAAACGCAGCTGGCGGGAGGTGACGAGAACGCTTCCAGCGTGGTATCCCTTCTCGACTTTCGTCACGACGGTGATTGAATGTAAAACCGGAGCCTTTGCTTTGCTGGATTTGGCCTTTGGTTTCGGGGGCATGGTGCGGCCTTTCGATGGGTTTGTTGATTGGCGACCACAATGGTCGCCGGTGGGCTATTGAACGCAGTTACACCCTTCTTGAATCGATGTTCGTTAATCTGCAACCGATATTCTCAGGCTTCATCCCTATCATGGAAATACCCGATCGTGAAATGATTTTCGGGGACACATCTTGCGTCTACCGTCTTACCATCTCAGAATCATCCCAGCCCTTGCGTCTAGCCTCACTTGTGTCTCGCAGGTTCACCTGATCTCCGCGTGATACTCCTGAAGCGACTTCACCGTATAGGCCCCGGATCTCATTGCCTTGATGCCAATAGTCGCTGCGACGGCGGCTGATATCTGCGTGATGTAGTGGATCTTATATTTAATCGCGTTCTTTCTGATGTAGGAATCGTCATACTCACTCTGCTTGCCGGCGGGCGTGTTGACCACAAGATGGATCTCCCCATTCTTGATCGCATCGACAATGTTCGGCCTTCCCTCGTGCACCTTCTTGATGAAATGTGATTCGATACCGTGCTCCTGCAGGAAGCGGTGCGTCCCCTCGGTGGCAAGGATCTTGAACCCCAGCTCCTGAAACTTCATCGCCGGCTCAACGATCCCCTCCTTGTCCCGCTCTGCTATGGTGATCAGGACAGTCCCCCTGATGGGCAGGGATGATTGTGAGCCTTCCTGCGATTTGAAATACGCGAGGCCGAACGAATCTGCCAGTCCGAGCACTTCGCCGGTTGAGCGCATTTCGGGACCCAACAGCGGATCGACATCGGGAAACATGTGGAAGGGGAACACTGCCTCTTTCACGCCGAAGTGATGAAAGGTCCGGTTCCGCAGGCCGAACTCCGCGAGCTTTTTCCCGAGCATGATCTGCGTGGCAATCTTTGCCATCGGGATGTTGCACACCTTCGAGACCAGCGGTACCGTGCGCGATGCCCTCGGATTTGCCTCGAGGATATAGACCCGGTCGTTGCAGATGGCATACTGAATGTTCATCAGGCCCACGACCTTCAGTTCGATCGCGATCTTCTTCGTGTAATCACAAATGGTCTTGAGGTGTCGTTCGGGAATGTTGATGGGGGGAATAACGCAGGCAGAATCTCCGGAGTGCACTCCGGCGTATTCAATGTGTTCCATGACTGCAGGGACGAATGCATCGGTGCCGTCGGCGATGGCGTCGGCTTCGGTTTCCACGGCGTTCTCGAGAAACTTGTCGATGAGGATGGGGCGCTGGGGTGAGATATCGACGGCCGCCGACACATACTGCTGAAGCATCTCCTCATCAAGAACAATCTTCATCCCTCTGCCCCCAAGGACGTATGAGGGACGGACCATCAACGGATAGCCGATCGTGCCCGCGATGGCGAGAGCTTCTCCAAGGGTGCTCGCCATGCCAGACTCGGGCTGGGGGATCCCCAGCTTGTTCATGACCTGACGGAAACGGTCACGGTCCTCCGCAAGGTCGATTGTTTCGACAGTCGTCCCCAGAATCTTGACGCCTGCGGCAGCCAGCTCACCGGCGATATTGAGAGGCGTCTGTCCCCCAAACTGCACGATCACTGCTTCCGCTTTTTCTTTGTGGTAAATGCTCAAGACATCTTCCACGGTGAGCGGCTCGAAGTAAAGCTTGTCGGAGGTATCATAGTCGGTGGAAACGGTCTCGGGGTTGCAGTTGAC
>DOWV01000294.1:0-200 GCA_003519375.1 Bacteroidota bacterium | reverse complement strand
CAGTTGACCATGATCGACTCGCATCCGGCGTCGCGGATGGCGAACGCGGCATGAACGCAGCAATAATCGAATTCGATTCCCTGTCCGATGCGGTTAGGCCCGCCGCCGAGGACCATGATCTTCCTTCGATTGCTTACCGGCGCCGTGTCGGGTGCGTTGTACGTCGAGAAATAGTATGCCGCGTCCTTGACGCCGCTTAC
>DOWV01000155.1:11364-13012 GCA_003519375.1 Bacteroidota bacterium | reverse complement strand
GGGTGGAGCCGAGATCAGGCAAGTGAGCCTCCCGCATACCGAGTACACCATAGCGACATACTACATTCTTGCCACAGCCGAGGCTTCGTCGAATCTGGCCCGATACGATGGAGCTCGCTATGGACGACGATCGGCGAACGCCAAAGATCTGAGCGCAATGTACACCTTGTCGAGGAGCGAAGGCTTTGGAGCTGAGGTGAAAAGACGGATCATGCTCGGGACCTACGTTCTGTCTGCGGGTTATTACGATGCCTACTACAAGAAGGGTCAAAAAGTCCGACGGCTGATCCAGGAGGACTTCTTCCGGGCTTTTGCGGAAGTCGATTGCCTCGTGACGCCAACGGCGCCCACAACAGCATTCCGGGCAGGGGAAAAGGTCGACGACCCTCTCCTGATGTACCTTTCTGATATCTACACGACCTCGGCAAACCTTGCCGGAATACCGGGAATCAGCATCCCATGCGGCAATGACGGGAAGGGGCTCCCCATCGGACTTCAAATCCTCGGCCGTCAGTTTGATGAGGCAACGGTTCTGAAAATAGCTGATTTTCTGGAAAGCGCTTCTTAACTTTGTTCACCCTGAATCGCAACTCTCACTTTTCACTCAACTTTGTCTGACCTATGAGCATACTTGTCGATAAGAACACCCGCCTCGTTGTGCAGGGCATCACCGGAGCCGAGGGCACGTTTCATACTAAACAGATGATCGAATACGGAACGGTCGTTGTAGCCGGCGTCACGCCCGGAAAAGGCGGTACAATGTATAATGGAAATGATAAGGATCAGTTCTCCCGCCCGGTTCCTGTCTACAATACCGTGGCGGAAGCCGTCGCCAGGGAAAAAGCGAACACATCCGTCATCTTTGTCCCGGCAGGTGCGGCGGCTGATGCGATCCTCGAGTCGGCCGATGCCGGCATCAAGCTTATCGTCGCCATCACCGAGGGTATCCCGGCGAGCGACATGGTCAAGGTGTACGATCGCCTGATGGAAACGGGCGTGCGCATGATCGGACCGAACTGTCCCGGCGTCATTTCACCGGGAAAGTGCAAAGTCGGTATTATGCCGGGATTCATCCATAAGGCCGGTCGTATCGGTGTTGTCTCGAGAAGCGGAACATTGACCTACGAAGCGGTATGGCAGCTCACGCAGCGCGGACTCGGACAGTCAACCTGCATCGGCATCGGCGGCGATCCAGTGATCGGTACTCGCTTCATCGACGCTGTCAAGCTCTTCAACGAGGATCCCGATACCGACGCAATGATCCTCATCGGTGAGATCGGCGGGTCGGCTGAAGAAGAGGCTGCAGAGTACATCAAAAAACACGTCAAGAAGCCGGTCGTCGGATTTATCGCCGGCCAGACAGCCCCGCCGGGACGGCGCATGGGACATGCAGGCGCCATCATCTCCGGAGGGAAAGGAACTGCAGCAGAAAAGTTCGCAGCGTTTCGCAAAGCGGGAATTCACGTTGTCGAGAGTCCGGGTCTTATCGGTGAGACGATGGCGACGGTTCTGAAGGGATCGAAGAAATCTGCCAGGAAACCCGTTGGAGGCACGAAAAAGAGGGCCAGACCCGTTCGCCGCGCGGCGGTCCGGGCAAAAAAGAAACCAACGAGCCGCAAGAAAACCAGGTAATGATGAACGTGACGGT
>DOWV01000155.1:5661-11245 GCA_003519375.1 Bacteroidota bacterium | reverse complement strand
GGAGAAATGTGTCGATCAAGCATCGGCACATTTTTTCTTTCTTCGTTCACGGACAAAATGAGGTACCACCATGTGGGAAGAAAAACAGATCGGTGTCGTTCGGGAAGTGACGAGTTCATCCGTCATCGTCGTCATTGACGCCGAGATTACGACCCTCACAAAGAAAATCGGCACGAAGCAGTACTTCATCGGACAAATCGGGACATACGTCCTGATTCCGGTCGGGCAGCTCCTCGTGATGGGAATCGTTGCGGAATTCAAGAAGGGTGACGTCTACGAGAGCGAGAAGGTCGTTCAGCGATACTTGATGAACGTTACGCTGATCGGCACTCTGAAAAAGGGAAAATTCGAGAGCGGTGTTTCAGTGCTTCCGAATGTTGACATGGTGGTTTATCTGCTCGAGGACAAGGACCTCAAAGCGGCGTTCTCTGCATTCCAGCGCTTCAATTTTTCCGTCGGCCAGCTTTCGTTGTTCGAGAGCGAACGGGCATACCTCGATCCGAACAAGTTCTTCGGAAAACACCTCGCCGTGATGGGATCGAGCGGCGCGGGAAAATCGTGCACGGTCGCTTCCTTGCTCCAGAAGGTCGTCACGCTCCCGGACACCAACATCGTGATTTTGGATATTCATAACGAATACAAAAGCGCTTTCCCCGAAGGATGTCAGCACTTTGACATCGCGGCCCTGGAATTGCCGTACTGGCTCATGAACTTTGAGGAAATGGTGGAGCTGTTTGTCGATCAGCGTGATGACAATGCCACATCGATCGTTTCGACGCTGCAGGATCTCGTGTATGCGGGCAAGAAAGCGAAGAACCAGCGATTGGCCGGCATGCTGACGGTCGATACGCCGGTCTTCTTCGACATCAACGAAGTCCGTGCCCGCATGCAATTTCTCGACACGGAGAAAATCACAGGTGGAACCGGCGGTTCGAAAGAGGGCCCGCAGTTTGGGAAGTTCACGCGATTTCTCATGCGGCTCAACAGCATGCTCAACGACCCTCGGTATGCATTCATGTTCAAGCCCCGCGTCTGCGTCGACTCTGAATCGGCCAAGGGACTGCTGACCATGATCTTCGGCCTCGACGGAAAGTCGAAGATTACGATCATGGATATGAGCGGCATCCCCTTCGATGTCGTCAACACGATCGTGGCTCTTATCGCCCGAATTGCGTTTGATTTCAACTTCTGGAATCCCAACCGTCGCGAGCTTCCGATTCTCCTCGTGCTCGAAGAAGCTCACAACTACCTCTCCATGAACTCGAAAGGCTCGACTGCTGCGCGGTTGACTGTTGAGCGGATCGCCAAGGAAGGGCGCAAGTACGGCGTGAGCGTCATGATCGTCAGCCAGAGGCCCTCGGAGATATCAGAGACGATCCTCTCCCAGTGCAACAACTTCGTCGTCCTGCGGCTGCTGAATCCTGTCGACCAGGCCTACATCAAACGCCTGGTGCCCGAGACATTCAGCGGACTTGAGGCGGTGATTTCGACCTTACGCCAGGGAGAGGCGATTTTCGTCGGCGATGCGGCGCCAATGCCCATCCGAATCCAGATCGATGCTCCGAATCCGCCGCCCGCCAGCGCTGATATTTTCTTTTATGACAAATGGAAGAAGAAAGGGGCGGAAACGAACGCCGATGATGTGATGGAACGATGGTGGAATCAGCACAAAGCATGACCGCTTGTAGTTCCAGATGGTGAGAAGTTAGACGTGAGACGTAAGACGCCTGCCCTGAGCGAGGCCGCTGTTTGGCCGAGCCGAAGGGCAAAACGTGAACCCTTCCTGGTTCTGTGGGGTGAATAGTAAACAGTGAATAGTAATAGTAAATCGTGACTGTAAACTGAAAACTGGAAACCCAAAACTCAAAACTCACAAAGGATTTTTCTTCGATGGCAATTGAACGAACACTTGCAATCTTAAAACCAGACTGTGTACGTAAGAACCTCCAGGGTGAAGTGATCGCCCGGATTCAGAAAGCAGGATTCAAAATCCTCGGCATGAAGCAACTGCGGTTGACAAGTGATACCGCCGGTGCATTCTATGCCGTGCACAAAGGCCGCCCATTCTACGATGGACTGGTCGAGTTTATGTCGAGCGGCTCGTGCATGCCGATCGCCCTCGAAAAAGAAAACGCGGTGTCCGATTTCCGCAAGCTCATCGGAGCCACGGACCCGAAAGAAGCGGCAGAAGGCACCATCCGGAAGCTGTTTGCCGACAACAAGGGCGAAAATATCGTCCATGGTTCCGACTCTCCGGAAAATGGAAAGATCGAAGTGGCGTTCTTTTTCTCGGAACGCGAACTCGTCTAAAAAACCCTCACGCCCGCCTGACCTTTGGTGCTCTCTGAGGCGGGCAGGCAAAGTCGCCCCGACTAAGAACATCGGGGTAAACAAAGACCTGCCTGCCGGCAGGCAGGCGCAAAGCCCATCTAAAAGGTTTGATTCTTGGCGACTTGCCTGCCCCGAACGTTTTTGGTTCGGGGGCGGCTTTGCGTGAATCTTCTCTTCGATTTTGAGGTTCTATGCCGCTCTCCCGCTGGAAGACGCTCAAACGGAAAGAGCTCTTTAAAAATCCATGGTGGGTGTACCGTCAGGACACGTTCATGCTGCCTGATGGAGAAGTGGGAGAGTATTTCTACGTCCACACCAACGGATCGAGCCTCATCATCCCCGTTTTGGATACCGGCAAGATCATGCTGGTGAAGCAGTACCGCTACCTCTGTGATCAGGAAAGCCTGGAACTCCCCTGCGGAGGCGTGAAGGCCGGCAGCGACTACCTGACGACGGCTGTGCATGAACTCGAGGAGGAAGCCGGATACCGTGCGCGGGATTTGAAGCAGGTTGGTGAGTTCAACCCGTTCAATGGTGTGACGAATGAGTTTTGCAGGGTGTATCTTGCACGGGGGCTCGAGCACGTCGGTGCAAGGCCGGATCGGACGGAGGAGTTCGAGCATTTCGAGCTCGCGCCTCAGGAGATCGATGAGCGCATCCGATCAGGAGAGATCTGGGACGGGATGACCATCGCAGGCTGGAGCATCGGGCGTACCTACATTCACTAGTTTCACCTGCCACGCGCAACGTGTGGTATTTGAAATCCCTTCAATGTAAATCAGGTGGTCCATGAAAAGAGAAATACGATTCCTTGCCGCGGTTTCCCTCCTTGCAACAACTTTTGCCTTCTCCCAGGTGAAACCGGGTGCAGACCTGCTGTTCGAGAAACACTTCAAGCTGATCGAAGGCAAGCGCGTGGGATTGGTTACGAATCACACCGCCATGCTCTCCAGCGGCAAACACCTTGCCGATGCCATTCATGAAGACAAGCGTACGAAGCTGGTTGCTTTGTTCGGGCCCGAACACGGCGTTCGCGGCGACGCTCCGGCGGGAGACAAAATCACGGATGCCGTCGACAGCAGGACCGGCGTGCCCGTCTATTCTCTCTACGGGAGAATCAACAAGCCGACGAAAGAAATGTTGAAGGATGTCGATGTGCTGATTTTTGACATCCAGGATGTCGGCGTCAGGTTCTATACGTACATCAGCACGCTTTCGCATGCAATGGAAGCCGCCGCCGAAAACAAGATTCCGTACATCGTGCTCGACCGGCCGAATCCGATCCGCGGGACATGGATCGAGGGATTCAACCGTGACGATTCGCTCCGTTCGTTTGTCAGTCTTCACCCTATTATCCTCGCGAGCGGAATGACCATCGGCGAACTCGCAACGATGTATAACGACGAAGGGTGGCTGAAAGACGGGATCAGGGCCGACCTGAAGGTCGTGAAGATGGAAGGGTGGAAGCGGACGATGTGGTACGATCAGACCGGACTGAAATGGCTCCCGCCTTCACCGAACATCCCCACACTCGATGCTGCCATTCTCTACCCCGGCGCCTGTCTGTTCGAAGGGACAAACCTCTCGGAGGGGCGCGGCACCATGAAGCCGTTCGAGAATATCGGAGCGCCCTACATCGACGGAGCCGTTTGGGCGAAGGCGTTGAACGATGAAAAGCTCAGGGGTGTGGAGTTCATCCCCGTCGAGTTTACGCCAAAGAGCATTCCGAACATGGCGACAAGGCCAAAACGTCTGGGTGAGAAGTGCGGTGGAGTACTGGTGAAGGTGACTGACCGCGATGTGCTCGAGCCGGTGAGGGTAAGTGTTGCGATGCTCGTGACGGCAAGAAAACTCTATCCTGATAGTTTGAAATGGCGGGACCGCTCCATCGACAGGCTTTCCGGCACACCCAGGCTGCGCAAGGCGATCGATGCCGGAGATTCCGTCGAGAAGATCGTCGGGATGTGGAAGAGCGATGTGGAGAAATTCAAAAAAGTGCGGGCAAAGCACCTGCTGTACTAAGGACAGCTCAAGGCAGACCTGACAGGTTTCCGAAACCTGTCAGGTCATTCCTGACGGCTGGTCGTACCGGCGCCCTGAGCCGTTTCCAGACTCCCCTGGTTGAATAACCATTCAAAGGCTGGCCTTACCTATGCGAGTACTGAACCTGCTTATTGTCATGCTCCTGGTGTTTAGCATGACGGCGATTTCTCAGAAAGCGAAAAATGGTGTTGTAGTGAACGGCATCTATGCCGTCCTTCAGGAAGGAAAAACGCCGGAAGAAGCGAGGAAGGGGAAAGCATCGCCGGCTGTTCTTGTCTACGACGGCCGATACACGGACTCCAGTCAGGTCGAGAACCCCTCATTTGTCGCGGTCGACACTTCGTTCTTTGTTCCCTTGGTCATCGAAGGCAAGCCGGATGTGCAGAAAGATGGGAGAGGGCATGCACTTCTTGGCGTTGCGCTCAAGCAGGAGTACAAAGGCGTGCTGGAGAAATTCTCGCAGGCCCATCTTGGCGGCCGAATAGCGATCGTGCTCGATGGAGAGGTGATCACGATGCACAAGGTGCGAATGGTCATCACGGGAGGGAAATTCCAGCTCACCCGCTGCTACGACAACGCTTGCGAGGCGCTGCAGTCGAAGCTTCTTGAGAAATAGAGGCCCGAGGCTTTTCGGGCGTTGAATCCGAGCGAGTCCCGCGCACCACGCAGTCTCTTTTGCCTGAACCGGCAACTCAACGATGTTCCCTACAGGTCTGACCGTTCAGCAACCGCAATTCCGTCGGTGAGCTCTACTTTTACAATCCCACCTCGAACTTCGACTTGTCTGATTCGGTGTCTAGCCTGTATTCCCAAGTCAGGAGTTGTTTGCAGTATTGACGATTTCACGCGAATTAACTTGACAAATCCACCGGGTTTTGTTAACCTGGGTTAGTTCGTTAAAGCAACAAACTCGCCAAGTCCGTTTCTCTTTCCATGCTGCTTGAGTTTCTGTGCCACTAATGTTGGGTCTTTTTAGAGTGTTCAGTTAGTTGGACTAAACAACAAACTCTCTCATTAATGATCTTCTCAAAGCCATGGCAATAACGAAGAAATCGAGGCACGGTCACGTAACTGGCATCGACGCGAAAGTAGCCCGCAACATCAACAGGTCGATTGTCCTTAACACCATTCGCCGTCGCCAGCCAATCTCGCGCGTTGAGATATCGGAGATAACACAGCTCAATAAGAGCACGGTATCGAGCATCGTGGA
>DOWV01000155.1:1176-5541 GCA_003519375.1 Bacteroidota bacterium | reverse complement strand
GGAACCCCGTCAATCTCACCGTCAAGCATGGAAAACATTTTGTCGGGGCCATAGCTCTCGATGCTCCGTGCACGCGCGTTGCCATCATCGACATCGACGGCACGATCAAAGCGCGAGATGAGATCTGGACGAAAGCTGTTTCTCCGGAAAACCTTGTGCCGCAATGTATCGCCCGGCTGGAATCGATGCGTTCCACGCTCGGTCCTCATGAGTATCATGGCATCGGGGCCAGTGTCGCCGGCATCGTCGATTCCTCGAAGTCACTGGTGATCCATGCGGCAAACCTCGGGTGGAGCCGGGTCGATCTGGGAACCGTGATCCGTGACCTGGCGCCGAAGGTGGAGACTGTCGCGGTCGAAAACGACGCGAAAGCATCGGCGCTGGCAGAGATGCTTCTTGGCAAGCACAACATCCTCGCCCCGAATCTCATTTATCTTCTCCTCGGAGCCGGTATTGGAGCGGGCATCATGGTGCACGGACGAATTCTGAGCGGTACCATGCACGCCGCAGGTGAGGTTGGACACATGACCGTCGTCGATGGGGGAGAACAGTGTCAGTGTGGTAACAAGGGATGCTGGGAACTCTACGCATCCGAGAGGGCCCCTGTGAAATGGTTTGCGGCCGCGAGGCAATCGATCCCGGGCGCTCATCCTCCTCAGTCCATCTCCGATGTTGTTGACGCGGCGCGCGCGGGCGATGATGATGCTCTGAACGCGCTCCGCTTGTGGGCGCAACACATTGGAGTCGGAATTGGCGATATGATTTCGATCCTCGATCCTGAAGTTGTCATCGTTGGGGGACCGATCACGCAGATCTGGGATATGGTCAGCGATGAGATCAATTCCTCCGCACGGGGCAGAGGAGCGTTCACCAAGCAGCGCGCGACGACGATCCTTCCCACATCGCTGCCGGACAGTCCGGCGCTTCTCGGCGCAGCCGCGCTTTGCATTCGAAAAGTATTCGCCGATTACCGGATAGCAACCTGAGCATCGGCACGCCACCGATTTTCAAAGGAGGACCCTATGGTGAAGAGGACTATTCTTGTTTCTGCCATCCTTTGCGTATTCGCGATGCTTCTGAGTTCCAGTGTCCGGGCCTCGGCGTTTGCAGCGACAGTCCAGGGCCGGGTAAAGGATGCACAGACAGGCGAGGCCCTCCCATCCGCGAACGTGATGCTGGTAGGGACCGGCCTGGGGGCGGCTGCCGACATCAACGGGAAGTACGTCATCAGGAATGTGACGGCGGGAACGTACATCCTCCGCGCCTCCTACATCGGCTACAAGTCCGTCGAGGTCCGGCTCGATATCAAAGAGGGTGCCAGCGTCACCCACGACTTCGCTCTTGAAAACGTAGGCATCAAAGGGGAGGGGATCGTTGTTACCGCACAAGCGCAAGGACAGAATCAAGCCATCAACAGACAATTGGCGGCAGATCATTTGATGAATGTGGTGTCTTCCGCCAGAATTCAGGAACTGCCGGATGCGAACGCTGCGGAATCGATCGGAAGGCTCCCGGGTGTCTCTATTACAAGATACGGCGGTGAAGGGACCAAGGTCGTCATCCGCGGCCTCGAACCGAAATACAATGTCATAACCGTCGACGGTGTTCGTATGGCGTCGTCCAATGCTGCCGACCGGAGTGCCGACCTGAGTATGATCTCTCCCAATATGCTCGAGAGCATCGAGGTCTCAAAAACCGTCACGGCAGATCAAGACGCAGATGTGCTGGGCGGAACGGTGAACTTCAAATTGAGAGAGGCCCAGGGGGGAAAAGAGGGGTTGGGCGTTGAACTTCTTGCCCAGGGGGGGTACACAGGCCTCTCAAACGCGTATGATAAGTTCAGAAATCACAAGTTCGTTGCAAGTGTCGAAGGAAGATTTTTCGATGAGCGCCTGGGCCTGTTCCTGCAGGCGAACCTGGAAAGGAAAAACCTCACCTCGAATGAGCTCTCGGCTGCCTACGACCCCGACCAGCAAAACAGCACCACGAAGAACTATTCGACGAGAGAAATCGACCTGAGAGATTATCCGAGAGATCGACAGCGATTCAACGGAACCGTGGCCCTGGATTATAGACTCCCGGAAGGAAAAATCAGTCTGACCAATTTCCTTAGTTCCGGAACTACTGAAGAACAGAACAGGCAGGAAGGTATCGTGGTCGGCGGTTCCCTGACCACGGGATTCAATCGACGGACGTACTCGCTTATCCTCTCGAAGAGCGAAGTGAACATGATCACAAACACCCTCAAACTCGAGCAGCAATTGCCGCTTGTCCATATGGATGCAACTCTGTCTCATACCTATTCGGAAACAAGAAACCCCGATGATTGGTCGGTCAATTTTCTCTCAACCGACGCAGGCATCAATCAACTTCGATTCGAAAACAACATGGATCCGAGGAATGTGGTCAAGGCTTCAAATACCGATCCGGACAGGGCAAAATTGAACACGCTGACGAACAATCACCGGTTTGGCAAGGAGCGCGCCTTGATGGCGGCGCTGGATCTCGATTTTCCGTTGAATCTTTCTCCTGTGATCACTTCGACGGTGAAATTCGGCGGGAAGTACCGTCACCAGACAAGACTCTCTACCAATGAACAATTCGGTACGAATTACACATTCACGTCGCCGAGCGCGACGGGCGCTTCCTTGATGATCATCGACCACTTCAAATTCGGAGTGTCGGATCCTACGAACCTGCCTATGTCCCTTTTTCTGGACCCGAATTTCAACTACGGAACATTTCTGAATGGCGATTTTACGATGTCGAATCCGTTGAACTTCAGCATGGCGGAAGAGTTAATCCGTTTTTGCCAGGCGAATACCGAGGCAATTGCACTCCGGGGTGGTCAGGAGGGATGGGCTCGAAACAACTTTCAATCGATTACCAACAACTATTCCGGGAACGAGGTGCTCACCGCCTCTTATTTGATGTGGACCATAAAGTTGGGCACGGACTTCACCATCATACCCGGCGTAAGGTATCAGAATCTCCAAACGAGGTATTCCGGAACTCGTGGAAATCAGACATCACAGTCCTATACGGTCTACGAACACTCAGGCGATACCACTGTTACCCTGGATCATCCTTACTGGCTCCCGAATGTCAATATCCGATATAAACCTCTTTCGTGGTTTGATATACGCCTGTCCTATTCCAACTCGATATCATATCCGGACTTCAATACCATCATACCGCGAATCGATGTATCGGGACAGAATATCATAGCGTGGAACAATTTCAAACTGGAACCCTCACGGTCGAAGAATTACGATGTGTATCTGTCCTTCTCTGAAAATGCCATAGGATTATTCACCGTGGGTGGGTTCCTAAAGAACATCGACAATCTGATCTATCCATGGACATTCGTCAAGAGAGGTCTCGAGGCCGCACCGTACTATCTGACCAACAAGATCCCTGATCCGAATTCCTCTTATACCGTCAACACGTACAAGAACAATCCTTATGTGGTGGTCACCTGGGGACTTGAGTTCGATTGGCAAACACACTTCTGGTATCTTCCGAATCCTCTCAACGGGCTGATTCTCAACCTCAACTACACGCACGTGACATCAAAGGCGGAATACCCCTATACGCTGTTTAGAACTGTCGGCCGTGTTCAACAAGTGATCGATACCTCCTATACCGACCGGCTGATTTCACAACCCGATCATATCGTCAATCTCTCTCTTGGATATGATTACAAAGACTTCTCCATCCGCGTGTCGATGCTTTATCAGGCGGATATCTTTACGGCGCCGAGTCAATGGTCTCAATTGGCAGCGAGCACGGCAGCGTACAGACGGTGGGACGTTTCGTTCAAGCAGACCTTGCCGTGGTTTGGGCTACAGCTCTATGGCAATATCAACAATCTGAACAGCGCGCGGGATCTTTCGCTGCTTCAGATGTATCCGGATATTCCCACCTCCATGCAGGCTTACGGCATGAGCGCAGATATCGGGCTTCGCTGGCAACGGTGATTTCGCCGCTGGAACATGAGTCAACCCTTAGCAGATCGAGACACTCTTAGAATCATCGGACTGTTCACATCCATTGTAGAATACAATGAGGGAAAAAAGGAGGTGACCGGGGATATTTAAACAAGAAGTCGTGGAGGCAGAGGCATTTTCTTCGCTTCGGGTGTATCGAGTGAAAATGGTGGGATCGTATCGTAGCTACACCTCACATACAAAGGAGAATTGTCATGAAACAGATACTCACCGCATTTATTGTATTTGCAGTGGCGGCGTTCTGTGTTGCGCCAAGTCAGTCGTTTGCACAAGCAAGCGATGTGCTCGTTGTCTATGCGACTCCCACGAATCTTAACGTCGTCATCAACGGCGATACACTCGCCAACGGCGCCCG
>DOWV01000155.1:602-1031 GCA_003519375.1 Bacteroidota bacterium | reverse complement strand
ACAACCTATGTTTATGATGGCGCGATAACGTCGAATGAGAACATTACCGTTCTGGGCGTTGTGCATCCGACAACGAAGCGGCCGCCATGCATTCAACCGGTGCCGCTGCAGGATGGGACAATACCGGGCAACCTGTTTATATTGAGCAAAGCCGGGATCAAGGGCACATTTAAGAATCTCTACCTGCTCGCATTGGCCACGAATAATACTGCAAACGTGGCCGGGGTTGCCTTGCAGGTGTCGGCGGATAATGTGTCGCTCACCGTGGACAACTGTGTGTTTGATGGATGGCTGGGATTTGCCATAGGGTATAACGGAAACTGGGACGATTTCTTCGTTACCAATTCCAACTTCAGGAACATGGTCCACCCGAATCAGTGGTATGTCGGGGAGGTATTGCGGAATGAATGGCCCGGTGAGGTTTACACG
>DOWV01000155.1:0-316 GCA_003519375.1 Bacteroidota bacterium | reverse complement strand
AATCTGTTTGAGCCGGATTCGACGTATGGCGTGATTGCCTTGGAATCGCTCAGTCTTGCGAACGCCAAGATATTCCTTCCCGGGGATTCGGCGAGCGCCGGCATAGCCGCGCTTGCTGAATCGAGGAGAACGATTGAGGTCAAGAACAACAAATATTTCTGGCCGTCAGCGCTCACATCGTTCTGGACAACCTACAATGCCAACGCGGCGAACACGAACAAAATCAGAACTCCGATGTGGATGAATGAGCCGACCACGGCGATGTTCAACAATAAATCGAAGTGGCCCGGTCTGGTTCAGTCGGGGAACCAGAATG
>DOWV01000154.1:1157-16011 GCA_003519375.1 Bacteroidota bacterium | reverse complement strand
TCCTCTTTGCATCCGGCCATCATCAAGACGAAGAGCAGAGCGGCGGTCACTCCAGGTGAAAGCGGGAAGCCGGAGAATCCCCGGAAAATACGGGAGCGGTGAGCCCATCGGCTCATGGCAATTGCTGGATGTGTTGCTGGAGTGTTCATCGATCTCTCCGTCGATAATAAACCACGTTGAACGCCAAGAGGATGAATCAAGAAACGTGCTTGTGCAGTGCGGTCAAGAATGGCCGCAGCTCGCGTGAGGCACACCGCCGGTCAGCGTTGGGGAACAACCGGGTGATTTCCTTGACCGGTGAGTGAAATGTATCGCCGGCCACGAATGCCGGCTGACGCAATCCCCGCCGTTGCATATCGTAAGTACGATTCTCAGGATTCCGGGCTCTCACGATCTGCGGGGGCCCGATGTTATTGCTGCTTTGTTCCATTGGCATGGATCGTCCAGACGTTGCAGGAGAGGTCCTTTTCAGTTGAAAAGCGAACGACGCCCTCCCCAGAACGTACAAGAGTATACCGATGATTGCGCTGAGGCGTAATAGCTCGAAAGGACGAAAAAGGAGTTAATCCTTTTTCAAAGATGAAGCACGCCCGGTAGCGATGAGTGCCAGACTGGCTGAGATGTGTCGAAAGCCATCGTGCGGCATGGTGGATCGTTACGCGATGGCGAAAGATGACGTCCGTGCCGCTTCCCCTTGGTCCGTGCAAATGTCAAATCAGACTCACGAAAGCAGCAATCCCGGAGAGGATAATCAAGACACCGGAAATTCTGTTGACCCACCGGAGTCCTCCCGCGTCGAGCTTCTTCCTGAAAAGCGTGGCAACGTAGCCGATAGTCAGAAACCACAGGCATGAACCCGCAAACACTCCGACAACCAGAATCCCCGCCGATAGGAGGGAAAGCTTGTGTCCCAGGCCAAAGGCGGCAAATACTGCGACGAAAGCAAAAATGGTCACCGGGTTGGTCAGAGCGAGCAGAAAGGAGGAGATGTACGATCCCAACAGTCCCTTGTTGTCGTAGGGGACTACGGGATCCTTGCGCCTGGCGCGGAATGTCCTTATCCCGAGAAACAGGAGCAATCCTCCTCCAATCAGTCGCAGCCAGACGTGCTGGCTGGCGATCACGTCCGAGATAAACGTGAGTCCGAACGCGGCGATACCGCCGTAGAGCGCATCGGCGGATGCAGCCCCAAGTCCGATGATCAGGCCGCGTGAATGCCCCTCAGCCAGTGTTTTGCGGATACACATGACGCCGATCGGTCCAATCGGCACCGCCATCGCGAATCCAATGACCAACCCTTTGAAAAGGAAGATTAGCTCCATGATTTCAAGGTCCAATAGCTCGTTATCTTGTCATCGGGATCGCGTTGCGATCTTTCGTGAGTTTCTCAGCTCCGAACATCACGAGGGCTTCCTTATCGCCGCCGTTAGGAATGCAGCTCAGAGCCGTGTCAGCAGGAGGCATTCTGAAGCGGCAAGACATTTACATTTATCTCCCGCTTTGCGACATCTCTTCTCTTGCCCTCACAATTGCCGTTTGAACGTTCTTTATTGCGTTCCTCAGATTCTCTCCGTTGTCAACCACTCTCTTGGAAAGTGCGGCAATGGCCTCGATACCCTTTGATGTCAGGTCGTTCGAAAGGTAATTCTGGATTTCTTTTGAATCGGATACGTACTTTTTAAAAGCCTCCGTCACTCCAACACTGTTCTCAGCGATTCTTCCATATATTTCACCAAGTTCGCTCCGCCGCTGATCACTGAGTTCCTGTATTTGCTGGTTTTTGTATTTGTCGCCTTCCTTTTGCCATTCCTCGAAATAGTCCTTACCCCGGGCCTTCATCTCATCGGCGTGTTTGGCGAAGTCTTTCTCCATTTTTTCAATTTTTGAAATGTTGTCCGAGTAGGAATTGAGAGCTTTCTTCACATCTGATTGACCCGGCCTCATGAGTTCATCGAGCGAAGCTCCTGTGGCATCCAGCTGCAGCGCGACGAGATTGATATTGTTTTCCATGCTTTGCATGGTAGTGGTTGCCTCTTTTGAACGCTCCCTGCCCGTCGAATCACAGCCTGCCAGGCCTATGACCGCCACGATGAGTATGCTCGAGAGGTAAGCGACGGATTGTCTTGTTGGTTTCATTGTGTCTTCCTTTCTATTTCAAGAAATTTGTCTGCCATTTCATTGTTATCCCCGTCCCTTCGGATGAGGAATACAGTCCCAACGAGAAGTTCTTGTCCTGCAACCGATGAAGTTCGGGAATGACGAAGCCGCACACTGCCCCCACCCCCAGGCCGACCAACACGTCGGAAGGAAAATGGGCGAGCGCTTTCACTCTGAAATATCCCATGACAAGCGGAGGAATTGTCGCTGCGGCGTACAGGAAATATTTGTTGTTTCCTATTCCGGGATTGTAATCACAGTACACTTTTGCCATAAAAAACGTGGACGCCGAGACGACGGCATCGTGGCCGCTGTAGAATGAATTCCGGTTGCTGCCCGACTTTCTTTGGTCATAGGTAAGCTGATCATAGTAAGCCATCGGCCGGATTCTATTTTGAAACGTTGGCCCGAGGGGACTCCATTCATAAATATTGGGTGTGATAGACATGGTTTCAACATACATGAGGAGCACGTCGACCCAATCCTGCCTGATCTGTTTGTCGAACAGCAGGAACACAGGAAGAACAACGGTACACACAATGGCGTAATCTGAATACGTGGCGAAGACATCCTTTCTGAAAGGGTCTTGCGTTAATGCCCAGTTGTCGATGCTGTAGATGATGTCTTTGTTCAATGTCTGTATTTCTAAACGAGACAACTCCGGTTTGTGAAACAGGCGTGACACCCCAAGGTAGTTTGTCGTCAATCCGACGCCGATAATGCCGCCCGTCACCCAATAATTTACATGGTAGGGATGAAACGACGAATCACTTGCAGAAGATTGAGGATACGCCTGTTGAGTCAGACAGATGCCAATAAATGCGAGAACAAAGCATCTACGCCGCAAAGCCCTCATGATCCCGGCCTCATATGTGTGAGAATTCGTTTGAGTGCAGATGGAGCGTTGCCTGGCCTGCGATTCGTTGTGAGCTTAAGTGCCGGAATGGATCTTTTTCTTCGGCGCAGTGGGAATGCTCTCAGCGGGTTTTTCGGATCCGAGCATGATTCCTATCCATTGTGTGCCTGAGTTGTTCTCAAAGGCAAACTTTACGGTCATGGTCAGCGGCACGCAAAGAATGACACCGATGGGACCGAGCAACCCTCCCCAAAACATGAGAGAGAGGAAAACAACCAGCGTAGACAATCCGAGTTTTCGGCCCATGAGCCGCGGCTCGACCGCGTTCCCGAGTGTGAAACCGACGACAAGATAACCGGCGGCCGTGAGCGCTGCAGGTCCCAAGCCGAGCTGGATAAGCGCCAGCAGCACCGCGGGGATAGCGGCAATGATTTGACCTACATTGGGTACGAAGTGGAGCAGGAAGGCCACGAAAGCCCACAGGATGGGAAAATCCACCCCGAGGATGAACAACCATAACCCTATGAGAGTCCCGGCGATCAGGCTGATGATCGTCTTAATGATCATGTAACGCCTGATATCATCGACGAACTTCGTGAACTGAGGAAAGACGAGTTGAGGATCGCCGAGAATAGCCCGAAGTTTGACAGGGAAGCTCGAGGCTTCAAGAAGAATGAATGTCACCGTGAGCAGGATAAGGATGATGTTGGAAAGCACCGAGCCCATCCCTGTGAATAATCCGGCAACGAGGCTCATCACCGAGCCGGGATTGAGATACTCAAGCAACGCCCTCTCAGTGACGACGATGTTCTCGGTTTCCAGGAATGCCTTGAGCGCCAGGACCTGCTCGTGCAGGCGTTTTTGATACAGCGGTAACCCATCCGAAAAGGTGTTCAGAGAGGTTCCCACCACTGCGATGATGATCAGCAGAAAGGTGATGATGCCTCCCATGACGATCATGACCGCGAGAAAAGAAGGAACTCGTTTTCGTTCGAGCCAGAGTACCGGGGGCGTTCCCAGGAGAGCGAGGAAAACTGCGGCAAGGAACAGGGCGACACCCGACTGTGCCTGATTGATGCCGTAGACAATGATCACGAGCGTTGCCGCGATGATGAGAAATCGCGTTCCGCGAAGAGCATCACGTTGTTCGGCCATGGGTATTCTATCGTCGTTTCTTCAATCTCAAATCGGAAATCATTGCAGCAGCAGAAGCCAGAATGAAAATCGCCAGCCAACCGACGGTCGGTTTGAGACGTTTTCCTTTCTCAAAACTCCTGTTGACTCTCGCCGCAAAGGGCAGCCTACTCCGAAGTTGAAATCGCAAACCTTCTTCCGGGATATCGCCGCGGATTCCGGCACTTCCCTTGGGCGCGTACAGTACAGCAACGGCGGCTCCCAGGATACTCCCAACGAACACCCCCTTTGCAAGCCCGGAGAAGTCATTTCTGTTCTGCGCCATGATCCTGTACTCTGTTGATTGATGGAGCCGTTTCTGTTTTGTGCCGTTGGGTCCCTTCGACTCCGGCGGCGCTTTATGACGTCTGCCGTCGCAGTGTCTTGCTTCCCATCGAAGTATACAACGGATTGCCTGCGGTCGTAATCGACCAAAAGGATGAAAATGTAGTTAATCCCTCTTTCGGGCGGCCCAACATTGCAGTGGGACATCGGCTGCAAAACAGCCGCATGACTCCCGCTGCTTCTTCAAACAAAAAGGCCGGTGCTCCCCCCACCAGAAGCACCGGCCGTGATGATCACGTAAACAGCGGATTCAGAGTTGCCGCGTTGACAACCTGCTGGCATTCGTCAAGCCATCAACTCATGAAGACGAACGGAAATCGGCGCCGACGTCTTTTGGAAGCGAAGAGCTCGCGGGCAACGAACTACGAGACAATCCACTGCGCCGCCATGAGGCCATCAACGATGATCGCAAGCGCTGCGGCCATAACAAGAATGCACGTTCTGCGCCGAGGATCACGTTCTCCGGCTTCGGGAATCCGTTACAGTTTCTTCAATCTCAAATCAGAAATCATTGCAACTGCCGAGACAAAATAAACAATCACAACCCAACCGACATGTGCTGGGGCAAAGAGATATCCAAGGAAAGTGATCGTAGAGACTGCCGAAGCAGCTAATACAGTCGGAATACCTACAAAGCCCTTCTGTTTATATGCCGTGAAATACGCCAATCGAATTGACGCAGCGCCGACATTGAGGAATCCGGCAATGAGCATGGCGATACCGGTTATCCCCGCGAACCAGCCGAACACAACCGAGGAAGCAACTGCCATGAAATCAGTAAAACTATCGAGGTAAACACCCAGCGCTCCTCCGCCAATTGCTCGTGACAACTTTCCATCATAATAATCCAGGAGGAATTGCGTGAGGATCAGTATGAATGCAATGACTAAGTACCCTTTGAAAGAGAAGTAAACTGAAAAGGAAACGCACAGAAGGCCAACAAGAGTAAGCATGTCCGGCCAACGAAGCGCACGAAGTTGTTTGAATATCAAGGGGCTCGTTTGACCGGAGCCCTCCGCCACAGGTTGTTCAAGAACATTTGTGTTCTCGCTTCCCTGCGGCTTCATTCCATGTTCCAACATTGTCATGGCGATCCCGTTTGTCTTATCTGTTAATTGCGTCCAGACTTGTTGCCGCGATTGTTACCCTTGTTTTTGTTCTTTTCCTGTTGTTGTTGCCTTACCCAGTTCTTATGCTCGGGGTGGTTTGGGTTCACGTAATACTTCGAGTCGCGGGCATCGCGGATTGGCTGCTGGTCGCGGCGGCCTTTGTACGAGGCATACTGGTCTCTGTACTTGTTGTGATTCCGATATGGATTCCGCTCGTTCAACACCACCTTGTAAGAGTTGTACAAGTCAAAACCTCGATAGCGGGAAGGTAACCTTGAACTGCTGATCCAGCGTCCTCTTTGATTGTAATAGTATCTCCGCTGAGGAATATTATAGTACACTTCAATGTCAGGCAGGTAGTAATACTCGGCATGATCAAAACCGGCCGGCCCCCAAACCGGTTGACGATCGAGATTAAAGTTGAGATTGAGACGAAACTGCGCATCTGCAGAGTTCGCCAGGAACAATGCGATGATCAAAAACAGTAAGCGGCGCATGATGAATCTCCTTCGATAGTGAATGCTGCTGAAGCAAACCCGTACCCGATTCGTCGGGATTCCGGCCGTCCGTGGATTATACTTGCAATATGATCGATGCGGTGTCTTGTGAGCATGAGCCTTCCGCTAGTTAAGCGCTATGCTGATCGTGAGAGGAAAGATGGAAGATACCCGGATCCGGCTTTCCCTTTTCTCATGCTGATCTACAACCCAGGTAGCAATAAAGTAACCGAGTGCTGCCCCGGCCAATTCATCGGATGTCCAGTGGCGATCTTGGTACACCCGGGAGATAAATGTCAGGACGGCCGGTGCATAAGCCAGTCCTTTGAGCCAACGCGATTCGGCATTCCTTGAAAGGACAGTGGATAAGGCAAATCCGATAACACAGTGCCCGCCAGGAATCGACTGATAATCCTGTGAAGGAACATGCGTTGAGAATGGATGAAACGACTTGGGGCCTTCGTTTGAATAAGGTCTTGCCCTGCCGATTGCCCTGCCAAGGATCATGCGCGCCGAGCCCGCGTAGAGCATAACCTGCGCGATCTCGAACGCGGTCTTTCTCGATCCAACATTGCCTGATATCCACGAATGCACGGCGAAGCCGGTAAAGAACAGCACCGGCGGATACGTTTCCGCCCATAATCTGCCGACTTCGAACGGAACAGTCCTGTAGTATCGTTGATCCGATGTAACGGCATCGCGAATTGGCTGATCGATCTGCATGACGAGAAATGTCCCGGCGCCCGTCAGGCCGACGTTGAGCCAGTCACTCCCGTCCCATTTGGTCGGTTGTATGAAATAACGCCAGGTCTCCCTTCCGAACTGGGAGATGTTGTATTTGTTCCGTTCAACAGAATTCCCCCAGGCGGGATCCCTCTCGACGGTATCCCGCGACGCGACATCCTGCGCAAAGAGGTCGCTGGCTCCGTAAGGCAAAAGCCCGAAGATGATAATAAGAAGGAGTGGTAGCAGTTGTCTATGCCGCATGGGGATATCCCTTCTTTCTGTTTGTTCTATACTCCACCGGTTGGCCCTTTTCCCATTGTTATGAGCCCGTCGCCGTGCTTCTCGGATTTACATCACGCTGTACCAGTAAGGTGTCTGCTCGTCTCCCATCCTGATGCCTGAAAGCATGAGCGTCCACCGGCGCATCCGTGCGGCAGATCCCGCAATTGCAGAACGATGGTGATCTACTTCCGCATCAAGATGAGTACTCCGGCGATGACGGCCAGAATCGCCATGATCGTTCCCAGACCATTGAAATACAGGGCCGGGACAAGTACGACCACGCCCGAAACTATGAGCCAGATGCCAAGGAGCAGCATCCCTGTGTTCTTTGTGATTTCCATGGAGACATCCCTTTCATGTAACTCTGTCACGATGGTGTTAACCGGACCTTAGCTCCCATTAGAAAGCGATATTGATACTGACGAGAGTGGTGCCTGATGTACTTTGAACTTGTTTGTCCTGTTTCTCATGAATATCGACGACCCATTTAGCGACAAAGTAGCCGAGCGTTCCGCCGAAAAAACAGCTGGATACCCAGTGCATATCTTCATAGATCCGGGAGAAGGGAGTGATCATGGCGGGCAGGTACGCGAGGACCTTCAGCCATGTTGAGCCTGCATTTCTGGAAAGAACCGTCGAGAGCACAAATGCAGTGGCCGTATGCCCTCCGGGAAACGAATGGAAATCGTCTCTGAATGAGAAGGGGTGATAACTGGAGATACCTTCGTTCATATACGGTCTCGATCTGCCAAACGCAGTCTTCAGGAGCAGGGTAATTGCACCCGTGTAGAGCGACGCTTGCCCGATTTCATACGCGATTTTCCTCGACGTATGGTCGTTCGCTATCAAAGAGTGAGCTGCAAATCCGGTAAAGAGGACAATAGGGGAATACAGCTCTCCCCATATTCTGCCCGCCTCAATCGGAACGCTGTAGAGGTAGCTTCTGTCTCTAAGAGCGAAATCCCGGGCTGGCTGGTCGGCAAATTCGATAAGCAAGTATGAGCCGGCACCCATCACCGCGAGTTTGAGCCAATCATTTCCATCCCATTTCGCCGGTTGTTTGAGAAAATCGGATGTTTCGTGTCTGAACTGGGCAAGATCGTATTTGTTCTGTGTGAAGAGGGAAGACGTGAATATGCTCACAACGATCAGCGAGAGGAGAATGTCACGGCGCATCGATGAGAAGAACGTTTCATTCCAGGACGCAAATACCCCAAAACAATATTTTATTTCGTTATCTCCGCGGCATTGCGGTTTTGCGTTACAGATTTTGAAATGGCTTTTATTCATCGCCCTAGTTGAGATCAATGCTGATTGTGAGCGGATAGAGAGATGTGACGTGCACCCTCGATCTCTTGTTTTCATGGAGATCGACGACCCAATCGGCAATAAAGTAGCCGATTGCACCGCCGAGAAGATCATCAGATGTCCAATGCCAGTCCTGATAAATCCGGGAGTATGCAGTGACGAAAGCAGGCACGTACACGAGCACTTTGAGCCATGTCGGTCCGACATTCCTGGAAAGAACGGTTGAAATGACCATTGCCGTGGCCGTGTGTCCTCCGGGAAGCGAATGGTAATCGTCGCCGATAAATGTGAAGGGGCGATACGATGCTCTCCCTTCGTTGTCATGCGGCCGCGCCCTGCCTATAATAGATTTCATCGTAAGGACAATGGCGCCTGTATAAAGTGAGGCCTGTCCGATTTCATATGCGATTTTTCTTGTCGATTTGTCATTCGCGATCAGAGAATGAGCAGCAAATCCGACAAAAAACACAACCGGGGAATAAAGCTCTCCGTACATCCTGCCACCCTCAATCGGTACGCTCCTGTAATATCTTCCGCTGTTTCTCAGCATCGCATCGCGAACAGGTTGATCGGCCTGCATTGAGAGAAATGTTGCACCGCTGATCACTCCGAGTCTGAGCCAGTCGCCCCCGTGCCACTTTGTCGGTTGTATGAAGTAGCGAACTGTCTCATGGCCGAATTCGGAAAGATTGTATTTTCTTGCTCGCACCGTATCCTGTGAAGCGGGCTCTTGTGCGGAGAGAGAAGATCCGCAGAGGATCCAAACAAAGAGTGATAAGAAAAACGCTTTGCGCAATGTGTAAGAGTGCGCTCTGGGAAAGGGGAGCACGGATTTTGAGATTTCATGGAATCGGGAGAGTCGGGTCATCATTCGGCCTAGTCAAGAGTGACACTGATGGTGAACGGATAGATCGAAGACACGCGGACTCGCGATTCATTTTGTTCATGAATATCGACGACCCAAGTGGCAATAAAGTAGCCCATGGCGCCGCCGAAAAAGCAACTCGATACCCAGTGTTGATCTTCGTATACCCGGGAGAATGGAGTGATCACAGCGGGCAAGTAAGCAAGTATCTTTAGCCAGGTTGGTCCGGCATTCCTGGAGAGGACCGTAGAGAGTGCAAAGGCAGCGGCTGAATGTCCTCCGGGAAACGAATGATAATCGTCATTCAGGGAGAACATGTAATAACTGGATTTACCTTCGTTCATATACGGTCTCGTTCTGCCGAATGAAGACTTCAGTGCATAGGTAATTGCGCCCGTATAAAGGCAAGCCTGCCCGATTTCATATGCGATTTTCCTGGTCGAATTGTCATTCGCCATCAAAGAATGTGCAGCAAAGCCGGCAAAGAGCAAGACGGGGGTATAGAGCTCTCCCCATATTCTGCCACCCTCAATCGGAACGCTGAGCAGATAGCGTCTGTCCTTAAAGGCTAGATCTCGAGCCGGTTGGTCAACAGTTTCGATGAGTAAAAATGATCCGCCGCCGATCACGCCGAGTCTGAGCCAGTCACTTCCGTCCCATTTGGCTGGTTGCTTCATGAACCCCCAGGTCTCATGTCCGAACTGAGAGAGATTGTAATTGTTCCCCTCGACAGAATCCCGCAAAGCGGAATTCCCGTGCACGATGTCCCGTGAAGCGAGCTTTTGAGAAAAGAGACTTGCAGCTCCGTACGGAGAGGCCACGAAGATGACGATGAGAATGAGTGGTATCAGAACCCTACTCCGCAAGGGGATATCCTTCTCTCTTGTTGTCCGATGCGTCCTTAAAATGCTCGGACATTGTCCTGGCAATGAACCCGTCGGCTATCATCTCGGCGTCCGTGAGTCTTCGCCATAGAGGCGTCATGGTAATCCTTCATTCCACTCATTGGGCAATTGGTTCATTTCCTTTGGTGCTTGAAATCCTCGAAGTAGAGCGATAAAATAACTTTCTGTTCTGTCCTCACTTTATGAAATTCGCCAAAATCACGCGTGTATCGATCGCTGTAGTACACCTGATGTTCAAATCCAAGGCTCAGATTACTGAAGAGCCTGAGTTCAACACGGGGTTTGATAAGACCGATGTAGTGATCCCCGGCAGTGCCCACATACGTGCGAATCCAGAAATAGTAACCTATGAATGTAATTTTTACCCATCCGCCAAGATTGAGAGTGGCCTCGAGTTTTGCCTCCGCCCCTCCTCCAAAGTTGTAATCCTTGTACTGAGTTGTGTCGGTAACCGGAAATCGCGTACTGTTTCCGGCGAGCGGCACTATGCCAAATGTGAAGGTGGTGTTGAGATTGGAACTCGATTCGATCGGCAGCATTGAGACTATTCCCGGACCGAATGCCATCGTTGCCAGTTCAAACGTCTCGTTGTCGAAATAGTTGAAATGTTGAAATCCCCCCATAAGCGTTGCTATGCCGCCGATCTGAACGTTCTTGCCAAAGAGGAGCCCGTATCCCGTGACATTGTCCAGGATTTTTCTTCCGGCACCTTTTGTGAGAGCCAACCTGAATCTGTAGTAATCAAAAGGCTTTCTCGTTCTTACTTCAAACGGATTCCCGTAATCGAGTGTCACGTCAAACCATACATTCTTCCGGCCCGACAGGAAGCTCAATTCATCGTTGATGACACGTGCCCCGGCGGATAACGTTACGTTCAGAGGTTCAGTCTGATAGACTTCTTCCGAGGTTACTCTGAACATTTTTCCCTGCGTGAACCTGCTAAAAGCTCGCGTGGGAGAAAGAAGGAAGACGGCAAATTCCCGGCCGAATCTCTCCCACCCCGTTGATTGATCCTCGAGTATGTTCGAGCCTATTCTATACGTCACTTCTCCCAGGAATATGCCATCGATCGGTGTGTTGATGATATCGTTGTACGCGGGCAATGTGTTTTCTGCAAAGTACTCCCACTGCAAACTGCCAAACACTGCAAAAGGTGCCGACTCCCAGAAATTGTACCCGCTTGAGCGGGCAGCGTTAAAGAAAGCGCTTCCAGAGTACGGATGGACAATGAAATTCATGCCGAATCTGTCTACATCCCATTCCCAGCCGGTTTCTATGTTATGTTTCCAGGAATTGAATCCTACGCGCGAGAATTCATAGTTGAGAAGATATCTGTCGATTGCGAATGTGAAGAGATTCGCTGCCGTGATCTTCGCCGCAACCGTCCACAAGGGATATTTTTTGTTGAATTCCAGCTTGTCATGCCGCAGGTCACCGTACTTGTTGGTTAAAGTGTCCTTCAATGAATCTCTCCCGAGATGCAAATCCAGGTAGGAAAGGGCTCCGGAGTCCATTGAGTAAAGCTGTGGTCGTTCCCCGATGAGCAGACGTGATATGGGTTGCCTGTCAGGCTTTTTGAGATGCTGAGCATGGACCGACGCTGAACACAATAACGCGATAACCAGAATGCATAGAGTTTTCATTGTGCTTCCCTTTAGGTTGCTCTGACTTCGTCGGCCATGTGCCATGTGGTCAGTCCGCGTGAGTTCCGGGGAGCCGGATTCCTGAACAGTGGCTGCTTCCCCCGGGGGTATCTGTTGCCCGACGTGCTTACAGGAGAACAACCACGCTTTGGGCCGTTCTCCTGTAAACCTGGAAATATCGTTGGAGCTGTCAGTCATTGTCCTTGAATAAATCCTTCATCGTCTTCCCGATTCCATCCATATCACGTTTGAAGTTCACCTTGAATTCTTCCCACCTGCCTTGTCCCTCATCCTTGTATTCTTCCAATTTCTTTTTCAGTTCGTCATTCTTTTGTTCAAGCGCTTCTACGTCCTTCTTGTACTGCGCTTTTACTTTGGAGCCGGCCTTTTCCATCTTTTCTTTGAACGAATGAATTCTCTTCCTGTTCGCATCGATTTGTTGTTCAGACTCCTTCTTGAAAGCTTCCCATTCGACAAGATACTCAGCCCGGGCGTCTTTCAAAGTCTCCTTGGCTTCTTCTACTTTTTGTTCTGTCTTTTTCTCGCAGCCCGCGAGCAGCGAGCCTGCCACAATGCCGATGACAGTAAATATGAAGATTGTCTTTTTCATGGTTCTCCTCGTCGAGTGGTTGAAAACTGTATCAAAACAGGTGTGGAACCGGGCTCGCGTGAACATGGTTGTTGATCTTTTGTCCTTCATTCCCGTTTTCTATTCTTCTCGTCTTGCTTGGCCTTGGGTTGCGCCTCGTCCTTCTTCTTGGGCGGAACAACAGTTTGCGGTTGTTTGTCCTTACCCCTCGTATTGGACGGCTTCACTTCCCGCGGCTGCGACGGTTGCACCCTCCCGGGTGAATCTGCCGTACGGAGCTGCCGTTGCCCTTCCTTGCTATTGGATGGACTGACATCCCGTGGTTGTGATGTTTGCATCCGGTCGGGCGGATTTTCCCTGCGCAGCTGCTGTTGCTTTTCCCGGTTGTCGGCCGGACTGACGGCCGGCGGTTGTGAAGGTTGACGCTGGCTGGGTGGAGTCACCGCGCGCGGCTGCTGCTTCCCGCGGTTGTCGGGCGGACTGACGGCCTGCGGCCGCGATGGTTGACTTTGATTGGCTGGATTCACTGTGCGCGATTGCTGTTGCCGACGTGCCGAGTTTCTTTCTGATGCGGGCCTTACGTCGCTCAATCTCACGACTTTGGATGGAGCGGGCTCCCGTCCATCGCGGTTCATTTTTTGCACTTGCGGTCTGTATATCTGCAACTCACCGTTGCTCAGGCGATGACCCGGCCGATCGGTGTCCCGAAGTGTAACCGGTTTGACCGTCGTGCGCGTCACCCTCTGGACGTCTTCTCTGTTGGGACCGGCAATATAGGTGGCGTTGCGCCTGCTGTCGTTTCGTGTATTCACGATCACCGTTGAATTATTGATGATGGTGACATTGTTGGTGCGATTGACGTAATAGCGTCCAATGTCGGACCGTGTAATATCCCTGTCTCGTACGAAGATCCAGCGTTCGTTTTGTTCACGGTAATCCCTGCCGAAGGCAATGGTTATGCTGATGCCGGGCCGTAGAGGCGCCCAGCCGTAATACCCTGGAGATCTCCTCCACGATACCCAGGCCGGACCCCACACGTCATCAGGAACCCAGAACCAACCGTACGGATCCGCGTAATCCCAGCGGCCATAATGGAAAGCCGCCCATCCCCAGGGATAGTCGGAAACCCACATCCAACCGTCATCGGTGTAGACCCAATACCCGGCGCTCGCATAGGGACTGAAGTCCGGATCTGAATCGGGAATCCAAACGAATCCGTAGGGTGGATAATTTACCCACATGCCATAGGGACTCAATTCATCGTAGAAGACTCCAAAACTCACAAAGCGTTGTTGCGCCGATGCATCTTGAGGCGCAATCCACGCACCCGCACTCAGTGCCACGAGCAGGGCAAAGATTCTTATTGACTTCATGGTTGCATCCTTCCATTGTTCTTAAGACCGTACAGCTCCCGCTGCGACCGGTTCCGCCCGCTGAAGCGCGGTGTGCTCTGAAATGGATGAAATAGCTATTCTCAGTGTTTCCTCGACAATCGCAACAGTCCCCCCAGGCCAATGACAATTCCCACCGTGCCGCCAACCAACATCCACACCGACTTATCGGTGGGTGAGCCGGTGAAAAACCGGGAGATTTCAGAGCTGGAGGAGTCATACGCAGTGATGCCGAGGATCAGAAGAAGAATGCCGCAGGCAAGAACTGCTAGCGCGACCGATCTGTTCATGGAGAGCTCCTCATTTCGAGTTTCAATACCCTGCCCCACGAGAAAGTCATACGGCTCTTCGGCCTTGAATGACTCTTACCAGGACAACCACAATTGCGATGACCAGGAGAACGTGGACGAAGCCGCCCATGGTGGTCGAAGAGAGCACCCCCAAGAGCCACAATACGACGAAAACAACTGCGACGGTGTAGAGCATGACAAAGGTCCTTTCTCTTTTGATATGGTGCAAAACCCGGTGTTGGACATTGGGTCCAATGCCGTTGTCGCTGAAACGGGCGGCGCGCTAGCCTGCTGCGCCTTCTGTCTGATTCGTCAGATAGTTTTCTATACCCATATGTTCGATCTGTGCGCGTTGAACCTCTGCCCAATCGACGTGGCCTTCTTCCATCTTGAGGATTCTGGAGAGGAGGTCGGCAGTGCCCTGGTCGTCGACCGTGCGGGCGATCTGTATTGCTTCGTTGTAAGATCGCACGGCGGCAAGTTCATCGCGACTGTCGTTGTTGATCATGTCTGGTACAGTCTTGCCGATTTTCATCGGGTTGAGTTTGGAAACTGTTGGTGTGCCGTCGAGAAACAACAGCCGTTCGATAAGCCATTCAGCGTGATGCATTTCATCCATAGCCTGTTTTCTGATCTCCAGGTGAAGCCTGTGATAGCCCCAGTTCTCGCACATTTCAGAATGCACCATATACTGGTTGATGGCGGTCAGTTCGTCGGC
>DOWV01000154.1:457-1070 GCA_003519375.1 Bacteroidota bacterium | reverse complement strand
TTGATGGCGGTCAGTTCGTCGGCCAGGAGTTGATCCAGAACCTTGAGCACTTTGCCATTGCCTTTCATGCATGTCCTCCTTCTGGTGCTTGTTTACAATCGGTGCAAACAGCCCTACTCCTCGTTGCTGTGCCGGATGTCCTCGTGCGAAACGAGAAAGTACTCCCGGACTTTAGCCGCAATATCGTGGTAGGTCATCTTGTCCGCCGTCTCAACGCCGACGATGACCGCACCGAAAGGTTCGGCGAGCAGGCGTTTTTCGAACTCTCCCTTTGCTTCGCCGGGACCAAGGATGAGAATAGCATCTGCATCCTGAAGAAAGGAGATGACTTTATCGTAGTACGCGTTGAGGTGGTTGGTAAACCTGTGATCTCGCCGATCCTCCGGTTCTCCCCCCGCATAACGAGCATGCTTTTCCACGTCGGATGTGATCGAATGAATCTCCTCCACGTCGTCCCGTACACGTACGATGATCGCCTTTCTATGGTCGATCCACACGCCTACCTGCTTCTTCATGGTGATCTCCTGCATCATGTCTCCCGTCGTGTCTCGAAACGCGCAAACCCATCGGCGTTAACGATTGATGCTTCGTTGTCCAAATCATGCCTGAAGTA
>DOWV01000154.1:0-249 GCA_003519375.1 Bacteroidota bacterium | reverse complement strand
TTTTCTTCCTGAGTCTCAGCAACCACCAATTGGACTCCTTCGGCATTCTGCAGCGACGGAAGCATGCCACCCCCATCGTCTTTCAGGATGAATGCCGGAATGCCTGCCGCTTTGAGATGCCCTTTCGCGATTTCGGCATCTAGCTCATTTTCGTATTCGCCGACGACGACACGTTGTTCTTTCACGCAATCACCTCTTTGTTCGTATGAAGGTTCATGGGCGCTAAGCATCTGGCTTCGGATCCGCCGC
>DOWV01000174.1:8389-9651 GCA_003519375.1 Bacteroidota bacterium | reverse complement strand
TGGACGTTCAATTGAACGTCCATACAAAAACTTCAGTGCGTAGTCCCATCCCCTAAAACACAAACGCTTTGTACGTCCCTACGGAAAACACAAACACTTTGAACGTCCATACCGAAAACACAAACACTTTGAACGTCCCTACAGTCTACGCCGACACTACAAACGTCTCTACGGGAAGTACGCCATCGCCGAACGGCCCGAACGGAAATGCCAATCCGATGTGGCGGGTGAAAGTTCTCGCTTGCACATAATGTGTTAAAGCGGTATCTTAGACTATGATCCTGAACTTCGCTGACAGAGCGACTGAGGATATCTATAACGGGCTCGACTCGAAATCCGGACGCCGGATTCCACAGTCAGTCTGGAGAGTTGCAGTTCGTAAGCTCGATATGCTTAATTCTGCCTATGATCTCCGCGACCTTCGCGTGCCTCCCGCAAACAGACTTGAAGCTCTGAAAGGGAGGTGGAAGGGACATCATTCGATTCGGATCAACGAGCAGTATCGCATTGTATTCAAGTGGATCGATGGCAACGCCAAAGATGTTGTGATCACTGATTATCATTGAAGGTGACGACGATGATTCCGAAAAACCGAAAGCCAACGCATCCTGGAGAAATCCTGCTTGAGGAGTTCTTGAAGCCTCTCAGCATGAGCCAGGTGGAACTCGCGCGCAGGATGGGAATTCCCATTCAGCGAATCAACACGCTGATTAACGGCAAGCGTGACATGACAGCCGAGACCGCCATCCTGCTCTCTCGCGCGCTGAAGACATCTTCAGAATTCTGGATGAACCTGCAAGTCGCTTGTGATTTGTACGATGCGCAGCGCACGCTGGAGCACGCCGCTTAAGCAGCGGAGAGCGCCCGGATTGTTAGAAGTTATCTCGAAATAGAAGAAAAGAATCACGCTAAGACGCCAAGAATCACACATTTTAGATTGCCTTTGCGTCTTCGCGGCTTGGCGTGAGGATTTTTGAGACGGGCTCCAGACATCTCGGCAAAGTCAACTCTCGTCCCGGTTGGAATCATCCGAGGTGAAGTCGTCTTTACTTTCGCAGCGATCAAGTCGCGTGTCTCAGAAAGAGTCAGTTCGCAAGTTTCCAGGAGTACGGTATTGCGCAATTGCGTGGAGACCGCTACCTTTCAAAGAAGACGGGGGCTTCGTAAAGCTCCCCCCCGGGCGGCGACTCGGTTGGTACGGAAAAGCGCTTTTTTGCTCCGCATCGCCGGCATTCCGACTTCACAACGAGAAACGGAAACAT
>DOWV01000174.1:0-8259 GCA_003519375.1 Bacteroidota bacterium | reverse complement strand
GTTCTCCGCCGGCACGGGTTCAAGACCCTTGAAGCAGAGAACGGCAGCGACGCGCTCACGCTCGCCGCTGCACGGACCCCGGATCTCATCATCAGCGATGTGATGATGGATAACATGAACGGGTTCATGCTCCGTGAAATGCTTCAAAAGGATCCGGCAACCGCAGGCATTCCGATGATTCTCATGACCGGGGCGGCCGGGAACGCCGGCGCATGGGAAACCGATAAAAACGTCACGTACCTCCGGAAGCCCATCGGAATGGAAACCCTGGTGAATGAAGTTTTGAAAAAGCTCTTTCCCAATCGGGCCGACCGCAAATCGGCCTCCAAACGTTAAGGGGGCGGCGCCATTCCTTTCGCGCTGCCGCTCCATTGTTCGTCCGGGACCGTGGATGCACCTGCGGTCTCGCGAATCATGTATACTCTCTGAACCGGAACATGCTTCACCCGTCCGCCTCGCGGGACTGCATCGCTGTGATGCACGGGCTTCGCAGAGTCGCAGACTTCGATGGATAAGCAACAAACTACGAAAAGGTGACACGTGGGGGAGCTGAGCAACAAAATAGTTAGGGGGGATTTTTCCGTACTGAATGTCGATTCGGACCCGGAGTCGCTTTCGTCCACCACGACTGCCCTGAGGAACCGGGGCTACGTCGTTCTGGAATCTGCGAGCGGCGCCGAATGCCTGCGTGTTGCAAAGAAGGAAAAGCCCGATGTTCTCCTCATTGGCCCCGGACTCCGGGATATCGATTCCGCCCGTCTCTGCGCTCAGTTGAAAGCAGAGGGCACGCTACGCGATACGCCCGTTGTTCTTATCTCCCCGTCTGTCCCGGACTCTGATTCGGTGGGCGAGATTCCGTTAACGGAAGCCGACGCTTACCTCATCCAGCCGTTCTCCTCCGAACAGTTGCACGCCTGCATCTTCTCCATGCTGCGAAGGAAACAGGCCGTTGCTTCCCTGGCTCAAGGGAGAGCCCCGAATCGAGGATCCGATCGCGGTGAGGTGACGGAGTCTGCGCGAACATCAGGCGAGGAATTCTTCAGGGCTGTGACCGAAAACGCTTCGGACATGATTCTCATCCTCAGCAAGCGGGGATTGATATCGTATGCCAGCCCTTCGGTCGAGCGTTTTCTGGGATATACACCCGGCGAGATGATGGGCAAGAGCGCTTTTCGGTTTATTCACACCGCCGATCTCACGCGTGCGTTTAACGACTTCACAAACGCCGTTCAGATGAAAGAGCTCACGATCCCGAATATTCCTTCCGGGTCCTGCACAAGGATGGCTCTGAGCGTATCCTCGAGGGTCTGGGCAAGAACCTGCTGGAGAGTCCGACCATCGCCGGTTTCATCATGAATGTGCACGATGTGACCGAACGGAAGCGCATGGAGGAGGCGAGCCGGATTTTCGCCCATTCCCTTGAGAGTATTTCGGAAATCGTGACGATAACAGATTTCGAAGACCGATTCACGTATGTGAATCAGGCGTTTATCAATACCTATGGATATCAACGTGATGAAGTGCTCCGTCAACACGTCGGGATCCTCTGGTCTCCCAACAATCCCGCAGGCCTCCTGAAGGAAATCCTCGAGCAGAACAGGACGAAAAGCTGGAGCGGGGAGCTGCTCAACCTGACGAAGGATGGAAGGGAGTTTCCCATCGCGCTCCATACCTCCCGCATCAGGAATGAGAAGGGGGACGTGATCGGGCTCGTCGGTATCAGCCAGGATATCACCGACCGCAGGAAAGCAGAGGCCCGGCTGCGTGAATCGGAGGCGAAGTTCCGCGATCTCGTTGAACAGATCGATGAGGTTATTTTTACGACCGATCCGGAGGGGAGAATAACATACATAAGTCCCACCGCAGAGGCGCTCAGCGGATACAAGCCCGAAGAGATCGTGGGGCACCCGATTACCGAGTTTGTCGATCCGCCGTTTCATCCGAAGATTCAGGCCCGGCTTCGGAACCTGGCTGCCGGTAAGCTCGAACCGATCGAGTACCGGGTCAGGATCAAGTCGGGAGAGTTCCGCTGGGTGCGAAGTTCCGGCACGGCAATCCTGGAAGCCGGGAAACCGATCGGCATGCGTGCGGTGCTCGCAGATATCACCGCTCAGAAACGCGCCCAGGAAACCGTCAGCCTCCTCAGCCATGCAATAAAGAGCATCGCCGAATGCGTCTCGATCACTGACCACAAGAACAACATTCTCTTTGTGAACCAGGCTTTCCTGACGACCTACGGGTATACGCACGAAGAAATGATCGGGCAGCACATCACCATCGTGAACCCGCGAGCCGGGGCCGTGGGAGAAGTACTCGACAGCACGCTCCGCGGAGGGTGGCAGGGCGAGCTCGTGAACCGGAAAAGGGACGGCACGGAATTCCCGATCTTCCTCTCCACGTCATTCGTGCTTGATGAAAACGCGGACGCCATTGCCCTTGTCGGCGTTGCAACGGATATCTCCGAGCGGAAGCGGATCGAGCGAAAACTCGAACTCCAGAGGCAGAATCTGCAGGAGAGCTATGAACAACTAAGGCAGCTCGAGCTTGCGCGGGATACTCTCATGCATATGATCATCCACGATATGCGCTCCCGGCTGTTCGTTCTGATGGTGGGACTGGAATTCCTCGAAAAGAACGAGCTCGACCATATTGCCGAAGAGAACCGGCGGGTGCTCCATCAGGCCCGTTCCATGACCACGGCACTGACTCACATGGTGAACTCCCTGCTGGACATCAGCAAGATGGAGTCAGGAGAAATGAAGCTCTCACTTGCGGACGCCGATCTGACCAAGATCGCCCGGAAGGTCGTCTCTGAGTTTGAATTGCGGCGGGAAGAACGCAGATTCCTCATCGATGCCCCTTCCCGGCCGGTGGACATCTCTTGCGATGTGGACGTGGTAAGCCGCGTGATTCAGAATCTCTTCGAAAATGCGCTGAAGTATACACCGGCTGACGGCACCATCGTCGTCAGGGTGCAGAAGACGGATGGGGGGGGCGAGAGTCGCGGTCGAGGACACAGGCATCGGCATCGAGTCGTCTCACCTCTCCAAGATATTCAACAAGTTCTACCAGGTCGAAGCCCGCGGAGAGTCGACAGGACTCGGGCTCACGTTTTGCAAGCTCGCGGTCGAGCTGCACAGAGGTCGGATCGGCGTCGAGAGCGAGATGGGGAAGGGGAGCACGTTCTGGTTCACGCTCCCGGCGCAAACAGCATAGAAATCATCTCACAAATCCTCACGCCCCCTGTCGTTCCGAAAGCTCAAAGGCGGTCAGGTTCAAAACGACGTAGGAGTTGGTCTAGTCCTTACGGACTTCCCAACTCCTTTATGCGCAATTGACGCATCGTTGCGTTGGAAGGGAGGAGGGAGAGCGCCGTACGTGAATCTAATCCTTCGAATCGTGAATACCGGTTACCAGGCATGGATAGTTGGTGAGTATGCCATCGACTCGGTTGAGATAGTTCACAATGCTCTCGCGAAGGTCGACAGTCCACGTGAACACCTTTTTGCCTGCAGCGTGCATCCGGGCGATGTCTCCGGCTGTGATGTCCCGGGTCCAATACGGCGCCCATACTTTGCAGCTCGGCAACGAAAGCGCCGTTTCGGCGTCGAGCTCAACCAGGACATTGGTGGAGAGCCCGGATGAATTATCAAGATAGGCCTTGAGCACTTCCTCCGAAGGTATGCCCAGCAGAATGCTGACATCATTTCTCCCCGTTGCGGCAGCATGGTCCATTGCATCTTTTTGAATCCGAACGATCTGGTCCACTGCCGCAGGATCTTTGACATCGAGCCACACAACCGATAACGCCGTATCTTCAATGACGGCATTCAGTGCTTCGGCGAGCGTAGGGATCTTTTCGCCGTCGAGGAGTCTTCCGAGCAGTTGGATCTGCTCCAGGTCAAAATTCTCGACCTTGCCGAGGAGGTACATCCCTTGCACCGTTCGTGGAGAAAATGTGTCGTCATGGAAAACAATGATCTTGTTATCCCGCGTGCGCCGGACGTCTATCTCAATTCCATTGGCCCCAAAGATAGCCGCGCGCTGAATCATGGGGATGCTGTTCTCAGATATCCCCAAACGATCTGAGTTGCGCCCCCCACCCTGATGTGCCAAGATGTGAAATGATCTCGAGTGGATACTTCTCACACGTCTCAATTCGATTTTCCGGCCGTCTTCTAGGATCGTCCCTTGAATCCTGATAGCCGTTGGGATCCCTCCCGAAATCACTTCTACTGCTCCGTCCTGCTGCAGGATCTTGAATCTCACCCTGATACCTGAACCCGAACGGATGGTGCGCAGATACCCGAAGAGTTTTACCGAATCACCCGAAGAGCCGCCGGCACTTTCTGAAAAAACCGCATCGTGTTGTGAAAACAGACACCATCGTTTCCCTACCCATTTACCGACGACCGGATTCCCGAGTAGATCCTTTCCGTCCACAACTTCATAGACTCCATTCATGGCAGACCGGCCTGCATCGCTCAATGGGGTTGTCGGTGCATCGATGCTCTCAAAGTCAACGAAGAGGTCGGGTCCGGAGGGAAATTCGGGAACGCAGGATCCGAGACGCAGACAGGCCGCTATGATAAGCAGAAGTCGTTTCATCGTTCAATACCTCAACGCGTCGAAGCGGACACTGCACGATGGCATCCATGAGAGGATCCCGCGGTAGCGGAGATACAACACCCTCAGTTCGGGGCCGATCCTGATATTGTCGTTCAGTGAAAAGAAGTACGAGCCGAAAAACGTCAGACCCAGTTCAAGCCGCCTTCCGCCGGCCGGGGCGCTATTCCCGCCTTCGATCGTGCTCAGCATCATGTAAGGACCTATTCCCATTCCTACTTCGATATCACGTTTCTGCATCGATATCGCCATCTGCAGCGGGATCGCTCTCAGACGGGCCCTGTATTCGAGATTGGTGTTGAGTTGGTTCGCAAGTGAACGGTCGATGGGAATTACATCCTGATCGATGAGAAGGTACCCCGTCATGAATCCTACGGAGAGCAAACGGCCCGGGTGCCACATGCCTCGCACAAAGAGTCCGCAACCGAGAGAAGTCTCGTGAGTGGTTCCGGGGATGCTTGGATTTCGAAACGCGCTGATCAACGGGCTGGCCGTGGCAGTCAGTTCCACGCGGTAGGTTGTGTCGACGGGCGATTGAGCCCGGGAAAGTGCAGAGGAAAGCAGAAGCAATATCAGGCTGGCTGCCTTCATAATTGTACAGCGAAGAAAAATTCAGGGACAAACAACCACTCATCGGTAGTGTTATAGAGCATCCAGGATTGATATGGCGTTCGGGCATATCCCAGACTGAACCCGACAGACAGATGAAGGTTCCTCAAAAGCGGCTGCTCAACGACCAATGTGCAGTAGTAGTCGTTTATGGAGTTCTGAGGCCCGACGGAAGCGCTCAGGCCGTTCACATAACTGTTGCTCTTGAACACATAGGAAATGACGAAGGAACTGGAGACGGAGAAATCATCGAATCGATATCCGATTCGCAGCATTGGCATATAGAACAACCCATAGGCCTCGACGTTATCAAAGAGATTCACTCTCTTCATGAAACCATAGGCAAAGCCAACATGGTTGGCAAATCCGTAACTGAATCTGTCCACGTTCGCATTCCACTGGATTCCGGAATGAAACAGATTCGAAAAATAACTCGTGGAAAGAGAACCGGCCAAAGAAACATTCTTGTAGATGCCCCACTTGTACTGGATATCCAGTCCGGGCATTGGAATTTCTTGTTCGGCCTCCGCGTATGGGACCAGCGAAACGGAAGCGCCGACCTGGAAAAAGGATGAGCCGGTTTCCATTGGAAACGGTTCATAGAAGTAAGCAACCTCCGAACCGGCAGACGTGTGTGTCCTCAGGAAAGTGCTGTCGATCGGGCTTCCGTCATCACATCCAGGCTTTCTCGTGCCTCGACCGCTAGCGCGTGACTGACGATCATCGGAACGTAATGCCTTCGCATCATATTTCGTTTGAGACATTAGAGAGGAAGCATTACCTTGTGGTTGTTGCGCGCTTGAGATCGCACAGACAAGCGAGAGAAGAAGGGGAGAGGTCAATATGAGAAGAGAACTGCAGGTCCTTTTCATAAAGAGACCATTAAAGAACTTGAAGCAGGTGTGGGCACAATCGAATGCACGAAAATACACGTTTCACGGAATAATGTCAACAATGACTCTGAAATACGCTTCAAAACTGGTCGTATTCTCTATCGTTGTTAGCCTGATCTGTCCCGGGTCGGATTGTTCGGCGCAATCAAGGGGTGAGGCGAAGAGCGATACTCTGAGCCTTTGCTTCCTGAGTGATACGCAAGATCCGATGACATTCGAACGGGTGTTTCTGTCGTACAACAACAATGCAAGGGCGAGAAGTTTGATATTTGCGGAAATAGTGGAAGGGCGTCCGAAATCTGTTGTTCATCTCGGAGATCTGGTTGCAATCGGTTCCTCGGGCGATAGCTGGAAGGATGTGGATCGATTCGTCAAGACACTGCATGAGCGGCAGATCGAGTTCTCCCCAATACCGGGAAATCATGACTATCTCATGTTCTCGAAGAAAGGTGTCTCTCATTTCTCCTCCCGTTTCCTCCATGCCAGACTGAGCGGATACACCAGACAATATGCCAACGTGGGCATCGTCCTGATCAATTCGAATTTTGATGAACTCTCAAATGACGAGAGCGATGGACAACTACGATGGTATCGAAAGACGCTGGCAGACTACGAGAATAACCCATCAATCGATTTTGTTATTGTCGGCAGTCACCATCCGCCGTTCACGAACAGCAAGATCGTCGCCGGATCAGAAGAAATCCGGGATCGGTATTTGCCTGAATACTATCAGTCCGGGAAATGCAGACTATTTCTCAGCGGTCACGCCCATGCCTTTGAGCATTTCAGAGTCAACGGAAAGGATTTCCTGGTCATTGGTGGCAGCGGTGGACTTCAGCACCCGCTTCGAACCGGCACAGAGGCTGAGTATCACGATTTGTTCAGCAATTCCCTGGAGAAGAGAATGTTCCATTTCCTGACGGTTGAATCTCATGATAGTACGTTAACCGTGGAAGTGAGAATGTTGCGATCCGATTTCGGAGGGTTTGATCGGCTTCCTCAGTTGAAGTTTGTCCGCGAGAAACAAAAGGGAGAAGAGTCGAGGGAGTAACCCGGGATGGTCTGGAGGCCTTGTTTTTCTTTCAAGAGGATGGAGATAGACTTACCCGATGGGGGGATGACAGTTCGGATTGTGACGCGGTTTGTGTGGGGGAAACGGACAGAGGACTTCGAGATGGCCGCCTGCATCCCAGGACCTTCGATGGCGGGCAGGCTGAGAACCACATAGAAGTCAGATTCCTCCTGATCTCCCATTCTTAAACCCTCTGAGTCAGACCTCGTCAGAAAGCGACGGGGTTCTCAGAACAACAAACGAGTTAGCTGCTCGGACATCGGCGAACAGCTAACTCGTGTCGTTTACTCGCATGGCATATCCCGTCTCGCTTCGCTCGTCGGGACTCTCAAAATGACATAGCAGTTAACTTCACTCCGTTCGTTAACTGCTGTCATTTTGGAAGTAGCCCTAAAGGGATCTCCGAGCACCATGAAAATGTGTACATCGTCGTTTCCATGGAGCTTGACTGATACGGCGCCCCAAAAAGTCCCTCAGATTTCGACTGCTTCCTGGCGGCCTATCGTCCGGCGGGCTCAATGGACGAAGCTTGCAGGTTCAGGCCCCCGGAACACGAACGCTACTCAAATCACAATCTTCCCCCGAGTATCCGAACCGGCTCTTGCAGGAACCATGGCATAGACATCCCATTGTGCATAGGTCTGTCCGGACTTGAGCGCAATGGATCCTGAATGGCACGGGCGGGTTGTCGAATCCTCTTCTCAGTCCAGAAGATTTTGCTTGACATTCTGGTGCCCGCTTGCTAAAATGTAAACGGTTACATTGTAAACGGTTACATTTCTCACAAGGTCTCCTTCCCCAAGAAACACCGCTGAAAATGTCAAAACAGAAAGCCAAGGTGACAATTCACGAAGTTGCACGCAGTGCGGGAGTCTCCGTCGCAACTGTGTCACGGGTATTCAATAGCAGCGATCTGGTTGCCAAACAGACTGGCGAAAAAATCCGGTCTGTTGCGCGTCGATTGAACTACATCCCGAACGCTTCGGCACGCAGTTTAAGCATGAAGAGAACTGAAACGATCGGGATGTTGCTTCCGGACATGCACGGCGAGTTCTTTTC
>DOWV01000271.1:5521-11399 GCA_003519375.1 Bacteroidota bacterium | reverse complement strand
GTTCAAATCCCGCCGTTCCGACTTCCAAAACGACTGGAGTTAGCGAGTCCCGCCCTTCTGGACGAAGCTAACTCCATCGTCGTTTTGAGAACCCCGCCGCTTTCTGGCGGGGTCTGCCTCGAGTAGGGTTTCCCGCACGAAAGAAGTGCGGGATTCTCAAAATCACATCCACTCACAAAAAAGGTTCGTGGGTGATTTTGGAACAAATCCCGTTTACCCCGAGGTAGTCCGCTTCTCAGGACGCAGTCGGGGCCGTTCCGACGAATCTGCTGCCGGTTGAGGAGACTCAATCGGCAGTTTTCATTTCGACGACGTGGAAGGGTTCTCCGCCAAACAACATGGCGGATGCGCCTCTCCGAGATGTAGCCGATGAGGTCGGCGCAAAATCCCGCCTGCCCGACGGAGTCCCTCTTTTGGGCGAAGGCGGGCCGTTCCGACAAGTCTACTGCAGGTAGAGTAATCTCTGCCCGCAGTTTTTATTTATGAGGACATTGTAGGGTTTCCCGCACAAAAATCGTGCGGTTCGCTTTTCGAATCCCGCTCAAGAGCGCAATGCGAGAGCGGGAAATCCTCAAATCGTCAGCTGCTCGTTCAGAAGAAGAACTCGCGGACGATTTGCCCGCCCGACCGAACGGTCTTTCGGGCGGGGGACAAATCTTCGTTCCTAAAAAACCAAGGGGCTGTCCATTGCGGGCAGCCCCTTTTTCTTTCCAAACAAGTCGTAAAGCTATGAATCACCAGCAGAGTATCACTGTGCCCCTGACACTTCCGCAAGAGCTTGAATCTTCGCAGCTGAGCATTCTGCTACAAATGCACCGCTGCCGTCATAAATGCGCATGCCTCCCTCGTCCGTCATAACACACCGGGCGAGCACCTTGCCGGCCGGATCCTTGACGAGAGTTCCGTCGGCCGATTTCTCAAAGACGTACTGCACGGCCCCCGCACTCGTTTGCGACGTCAACATCACTGTTCGGTCGGAACCTCTGAGAGTCAGCGAGTTGTTCTCGTCGAGCGGAACGACCGTATCGTTCGAAGAGGCGGAGGGATTTTTCCCGGTCCAGAACTCGATGCTGTTAAGAACGATAACATCGATGAACGCGGCCACTCCATACACGGGAACGATATTCAAAACGAGGAAACCGAGCTCGTTCACAAACTTGTTGCCGAACGTCCCGTTCCATTTGTGAACCTTCTGGACAAGGGTGAAGGATCCGTAGCATCCCCCGATCGTGGAAATCATGACCGCGAGAAACAGCGATATGATCCATCGTGTTGATGTTCTTTTCATGGTAAGTCCTCCAGGTGGTGAGAAGTGTGATTGTTCCCGTTGGGTGTTATGCAGATACTTCGGACAAACCCATTGAATGAATTTATAGAGAGATTCCATGGAGGGCAATCATCCAAAAGGATGAAAAAAGGCTTAATCCTCTTTCAACGAGGAAGTACGACGGTCGAATTGCGGACTGACCGGAATCTCGCTATCTTAGATGGCAAGGATCGGTCGTTCATGATCTCAAGAAGGCCTCACCATGGATATAAAAACCCGTAAAAAGATCATTCTCGTCGGCGACAAGGTGCTCATCGCTCCTGATGCCGATGCTGACCGCACCAATCACGGCCTCTACCTCCCGCCGGGTGTAAAAGAAAAAGACAAAGTCCAGAGCGGAGCGGTCGTCCAGGTCGGACCCGGCTACGCCGTTCCCAACCCGCACTATCTCGACCAGGAGCAATGGTCGACGACACCCAAGGATCCGATCAAGTACATGCCTCTCCAGGCAGAGGAAGGAGATTACGCCCTTTTCCTTCGCGATTCCGCTATCGAGATCGAATACGACGAACGCAAGTACCTCATCGTTTCCCACTCGGCCATTCTCATGCTGATACGTCGGAACGACTACGTGCAGAGCATGGAGCAGTAGCACCGGGATGGCGGATCGGGACCTGAGGCTTTTCAGCCACGAAAATCTTCTCGAGCAGCTCAAGTCGGCAGAGTACCGCAACGGTTACTTTGTGCTCGAGTTCTATGCGGAAGAGCACAAACCATCCTCAAAACCCACCGGAACTGTCGAATCGTTCTATCTCTATCCATCAGGCGGCACGCTCCGCGACAAAGGATTTCAGCTCGTTTTCTACGATTCCCGCTACGATACCTATCGCGGATTTAAACCTCCCCGGTGAGAAGTCCGACACATGTGAGATTCCCGATATCTCGCTGAGAAAACATAGTGCAGATATCGGGAATCTACCAGAAGTCGGACTTCTACATTTACACCGTCCGGGAACGATTCCGCCTCCGATTTGTTTTATACTATGAAGATTATTTCATCGGAAACACTCTCGAGGAGTATGCTCCATGTACGATATTCTTATCCAGCAAATGAAAACAGAAGTCACGCGCCTTGGAGCCCAGGAACTAAAGACGCCGGCCGACGTTGATGCTGTGCTCCCAAATTCCAAAGGAACGATGCTCGTCGTCGTGAACTCCACCTGCGGCTGCGCGGCAGGAGCGGCGCGGCCCGCTCTCGCAAAAGCGCTGCAGCACACGAATGCACCGGATAAAGTGGTGACCGTGTTCGCGGGAATCGACAAAGAGGCCACAGCACGAGCACGCGAATATTTCACCGATCAACCGCCATCATCGCCTTCCTTTGCGCTGATGCGCGATGGGCAATTTGTTCAGATGGTCCATCGGTACCAGATCGAAGGCCATAATTCCGATCAGGTTGCAGCCACGCTTATGCAGGTGTTCGACCGATTCTGCGTCGCCGAAGCAAAACCGTCGGTCTGATAAACCGCCCGACATGAAGCCTGAGCCCGCGTCAACGATGTTGATGCGGGCTTTCTTGTTTCGCGTCACCTGGGATTGCCCCGCGGGTCTCTTCATTGATTCTCACATCAAATTTCGTTAATTGTTAGAGCGTATCTCAAAAACCCCCAAAGTCATTGCGAGCGATGCCCCGCAGGGGCGAGCGAAGCAATCTGACCAACGTATGCCGAGACCAAGGAGAGATTGTCCGCCTTCTAGGATCCCGCATTCAGGCGGATCCAGAGGGCGGGACTTCGGCAGAAAGCGCCTCGCAATGACGAGGTAGGCGTTTTTGAGATGGCTTCTGGTGAATTGAACGTATCTCAAGAAGAATCGCACACTCATGTCATGAAATCACCACGGGCGTTCAATCTGTGATAATCTCGTGCTGTTTCTGTGTCATCAGTGTGCTGATCTACGCGCGATCATGGATTCTCTTTTAGATCGCTCGTCGTCACGGACGCCAATCCTATGGATAAGCCTGGACAGCCGGGAAGAAAGATTCTGTCGGGCCTCTTGTTTTTCGGGGCTGCGCTGGTTTGCGGCTATCACGCACCGGCGCAGGAGGCCAAGAGAGACGGGGAAATCCGTGGAAGGATCACCATCGCCCGGTCTGACGCTGACGCACAGAAGCCTCCCATCCTCGACCGCTACAGCACACATCGGCCGGCACTGACCGGCTCAGATCATGCCGTAGCCTCTCAACCCGCATATAGGTTGTCCGAAAAAGCCGTCATCTACCTTGAAAGCGAGGCGATGAAGGCCCAAATCTTTGTCCCTCCGTCTGCACATCCGGTACTCGATCAAAAAGATCTGATGTTTCATCCCCAGGTGTTGCCCATACTCGCCGGCACGACCGTGGACTTTCCGAACCGCGACAATCTTTTCCACAATGTGTTTTCGTACTCTCAGCCCAAGGAGTTTGACCTGGGACGCTACCCGACGGGCTCGCAGAAATCTGTCCGGTTCGACAAGCCCGGCGTCGTGCGTGTCTATTGCGACATTCATTCACACATGAACGCCACGATCCTGGTCCTCGAAAATCCGTACTTTGTCGTTCCGGACGATCAGGGTTCATTTTCGATCGAAAACGTTCCCCGGGGAACCTATACCGTGCGATTCTGGTGCGGCCGTGAACTTGCCGAAAGCCGGAATGTCACGGTAAAAGGCGGCGACGTTGTTGAAGTCAATTTCACTTATTGAGAACAGACTACATCCTATCTAAAACCCTTTGCGTCTTTGTTTACCCCGACGTTCTCGGTCGGGGCGACTTTGCGTGAGGAATATCGAGATCGCTTCTATGAAGAACATCGTGGTGACGCTCGCCCTGGTGATGGGTCTCGCTGCTCCGGTTGTTTCACAGGTGCAGCTGGGCGGCGAAGCGTCGGCATACGCACTCAAGACCTCCCGGTCTCAGAATCCGCGCGTCGTCAATAGAGGGACCGCAACGTTTGGATGGCGGCTCGATCTCTTCCTCGACGCAAAGGTGACGGACAACGTCTTCGTCCTCGCGAATACCCGATCCTTTGAAGACGATCCCATGAGCGTGGATTACGCCGCCGTACGGATTATCGACCTTGCCGGACTTGGTATCGACTTCCAGATTGGAAAGTTCGACATGCCGTTTGGAAATCTGGCGGAGCGGCGATTCCCTGCCAGGAATTTCCTCTATGGACTTCCGTTGATCTATGAATACCGGATGTCACTCACCAATCAGGTCGCCGGTCGTCTGGACGTTCTTAACAACAGGGGAAAAGGGGTTGGCCTGCGGCTTCTCGATTTGGGAATATACGATATCGGCGCCATGCTCTATGGAGACATCGGCCCGTTCCACTATGCCGTCGCAGGCTCGAACGGTACGATCAGTTCCACAGGCTTTCGTCAGCTGAATCAAAACGCGGATTTCAACAAGATTGTGCGTCTCGCTTTTACTCCCATGATGGGCCTTACCATCGGGGCTTCGGCCGCTATGGGAGCGTATCTCGGCGATGGCGGCAAGCCCCTGCCGCGTGCCGAAACGAGCGATCATTATCAGCAGCGTATCGGTGAAGCCGATATCGAGTTCAGCCGGGATCGCTTTCTCCTGAACGGCGAAATAGTCTACAGTCAATGGACCGTCCCGTTCGAGGACGATGATACGAAACTTTCCGTGGTCGGCTACTATGCCGAAACCAAGTACACCTGGGTTCCCCGCTTCTACACGGCGGTTCGTGTCGGGGGACTCCTCTTCTCAAAAGTACAGCTCGGGTCCGCTACGTTACGCTGGGATCATGATGTGTTCGAAGTTGAGGCGGGGATAGGCTACCATCTCGAGCGCAACACACTCCTCAAGATCGTCCGCCGCGAGACCATGACGCCGGAGGTGACCGGCACGCACGACAATCTTACCGTTTTGCAGCTCGCGGTCTCCTTCTAGTGGAGTGTTACGGTGATTGTTGTATGATCTCAAGCAGGTCTGGGCTTGTGATAGATGGCAGAATAGCACAGAGCCCCCGACTTCGGAACAGTTGGCCGTTTTGAAGAGATTCTCGACTTTGCGATTTGTCACTTTCTCTTTGAAGAGTCCCGCCCTCAGATGAATCATATTTGCGGGATCCAGAAAAAGGAAAAGTAACCAAAGTTCGTTTTCTGAATCCCGCTTCTTCGAACCATCTGAGAGCGGGAAGAACTCCCGAAATCATGACCCTCGAGGTTATGCTCCCACCCGCTCACCTGAATTTCGGTGCGGATGGTTATGGTGAGCTATCGAATTCGACTTCCTCGCCCCGAAATTAATGCACGATGAAGCCGTCCACCCACCTGCCGATGATTTCGGGGGCATTGTTAAGAGAGTCATGTCCTGTGCTTGCCTAGGGATCGAGCTCCCGAAATCGATGGCGGTGCGGGTTGGAAGCTCAATCCCGTGTGTTTAATTCCGGAGCAGATGTTGATACCTTCAGACATTGCTGGTCCCTTTCCGCACCGGAATTTCGGCTTGAGGGGGGAGAACTATCAAGTGCATTTCGATTTCGGGAAGTTTTTCCCGCTTCTCAGGATCCCGCCTCGGAGCGGGATCCAAGAGCGGGACTTTCC
>DOWV01000271.1:0-5463 GCA_003519375.1 Bacteroidota bacterium | reverse complement strand
TTTTCCAAAAAGAAATGGGGAACCTAGCGTTAGCGACACAGGTTTCGCGGCTCAGAAAATACCTGACACTTCTGCGCTCTACCAAAAGCCGCTTGCCGTTTGTTCCTTTCTTGATTCTCCGTGATGGGGAAAAATGAAATTTCGCTTCAAAATACTCCTTTCCATTGGGGGCGTGGTCCTCAGCTTGTTGGTGATTACGTTTTTTATCATCAACTATTGGACCCGCAGCAGGATTGAGGACGCATTCTCGGAACAGCTCCAGAACAATCGATCCACGCTGAACGGCATTGTGGGGCTCGAGGCGGAAATTCTCTCGCGGGGATGCCAGGTGATTGCCGAATCCCCGCGCCTGCGCGCCGTCGTTGAACTTCAGGACCCGAAAACCGCCTACCAGCTGTCGCAGGAGCTGAACCAGACCACCGCAAGTGATCTGCTGGTGCTTACCGACCGGCGGGGGAAGGTGCTTGTACAGCTCGTGCATGGGCAACGCATGGAGGTGGATGTCGCGGGACGCGCATCCGTGCAGCAAGCTCTGCGCTCCGGGTCAAACGCCGATGTGTGGTCCCTGGGGAACGGCCTATTCCGGGTTTCTTCCGTGCCTCTGCTGATCGATCGAGAGGTCGTCGGTACGCTGACGCTGGGGTTCGCCATCACCGGTGAGGAACTGGCGAGGCTCAAGCAATGGACAAACAACAGCGAAATCGTCCTCGCGCGGGGAAGGACGATCGTACTCTCAACAATCAATTTCTCGAATCATAACGGACTCAGGGAGTCCCTCGAGACTTCCGGCATGCTCGTGGATCCGGCCCGGCTTGATTCGACAACGGTGTTCAAACTGAAAACCCCGGACGATGTGTTTCTTGGAACCGCGTTCCAGCTCAACAAACCGTTGAATGCCGCGGGTCCGATCAACTACCTCATCATCAAATCCACCGAGCGAGAGCTCTCGCGCTCTCTCAATCCGATTCTGGGAACCTTCGGAGTTATTTCCCTGATCTTCCTTGCCCTGACAACACTCATCGGACACGCAGTTTCCGTCGGCATGACGCGGCCGATCAACGCTCTTGTTCAGGGGACAACAGAAGTCAGCAAGGGAAACTATGACTATGTCATCGCGGTGAACGGACGGGATGAGCTGAGCTTCCTGGCGCAGCGGTTCGGCGACATGAGCCGGTCGTTGAAGGAGAAGATCAGCGAGCTGGGCCGGCTCAACCAGGATTTGGTCTCGCGAAACAGGGATCTCGATGAAACGCTCCAACAATTGAAGGAAGCACAGGAAGAGCTGGTGACGAGCGAGCGGCTTGCGGCGACGGGAAAACTCACCGCCCAGCTCGCACACGAAATCAATAATCCGATACACAACATCCAGAGCTGCCTGAAAACCAGCCTGGGCCGGCTTCCTGCGGAGACGCAGGGACGCGAACTCATCGAAGTCGCCTACGAAGAAATAACACGCATGTCGAAACTGACGCGCCAGCTGCTCGACTTCTACCGGACTTCTTTCGTGCCCGAAGAGACCGCCCCGGTCGATCTCAATTCGCTCGTGAAGGAGATCGTCCAATCATTCGGCGACGAGCTGAGCAAGAACCGGATCGACGTGAAGTTGCATCTCGCCGCCGGTCTCCCGGTCGTGAGAGGATCGATGGACAAGCTCAAGCAGGTATTCCTGAACCTCGTTCTCAATGCGCGGGATGCGATGCCGCAGGGAGGACTTCTCCGTATCGGTACGATACGAGAAAACGGATTCGTCAAGGTTTCCATCGGCGATTCCGGCGTCGGGATCCCGAGAGAAAACCTCGACAGGATTTTTGACGCTTTCTTTACCACCAAGAGCAAAGTGAGCGGTGTCGGCCTCGGTCTCTCTGTGAGCTATGGGATCATCAGCCAGCATCGGGGAACAATCCACGTGACAAGCGCGACAGGGGAGGGGTCGACCTTCGTCGTGTCACTTCCCTTGCAGCTTCCGGAAGAACGATCAACTTCGGTTTGAATCCGCCATGAGCGATCATATCCTCATTGTCGATGACGATAAGGCTTTCAGAATTGCGACCGTGGCGCTTCTCCAGGACCACGGCTTCACCGCGCACGCCGCATCCACGGCGGGAGAGGCGCAACACGTGTTCACGCCTGACAAGTTTGATCTCGTGCTGACCGATCTCGTGATGGAAGGAATGAACGGCATGGAGCTGCTGGAGTGGATCAAAGCGCGGGCTCCCGAGATCCCTGTCATGATGATCACGGGCTATGGATCTGTACCAACGGCGGTCGAGGCGATGCGGCACGGCGCGTATGACTACATCACGAAACCCTGCGACAACGACGAGCTGCTGATCAAGATCCGGCGCGTGCTTGATGTGAGAAAGAAAGACCGCGAGCTGCGGCAGCTGCGCGAAGAGCTTCGCGGGACCTACAGTTTCGCGAACATCATCAGCCAGAGCGACTCGATGAAACAGGTGTTCAAGCTGGTCCGACAGGTGGCCGATACGGATGCGACGGTCCTTGTCCTCGGCGAGACGGGCACAGGAAAGGAGATGCTTGCCAAGGCGATCCATTACAACAGCCCGAGGAAGGCGAAGCCCTTCGTCGTGATCACGTGCTCCGCGCTCAATGAGTCCTTGCTGGAGAGCGAGCTTTTCGGCCACGAGAAAGGCGCTTTCACGGGAGCCATGCGGCCTCGTATCGGCAAGTTCGAGGACGCGAACGGAGGGACGGTGTTTCTTGACGAGATCGGCGACATTCCCCTCCACCTCCAGACGAAACTGTTGCGAGTCCTTCAGGAGAAGGAAATCGAGCGGGTCGGAAGCAACAAGCCGGTACCGGTCGATGTGCGGATCATCGCTGCAACGAACAATGATCTTCAAGGCATGACGAAGAGCGGACAGTTTCGCGAGGATCTTTTCTATCGCCTGAACGTGTTCCCCATCCATCTCCCGGCGCTCAAACAGCGGATCGATGATGTGCCTCTGCTGGCGAACCACTTTCTCCGTAAGCACCGGACCCTGTCGGCTGGAAAAGAACTGTCATTCGCCCCCTCGGCGATTTCCTCCCTTATGAGCCATCACTGGCCCGGAAATATTCGCGAGCTGGAGAATGTTGTCAAACGGGCGATGATCAAGAGCGAGGGGGCAACGATCGGTTCAGTCGAGATTCCGGGTCGCACAGGTCCGGAAAACCTCCCGCACGCTGCGATACAGGATATCTCTCAGGATGCCCCCTTCAAGGAGTTCATGAAGAAGATCATCGGTGACGCCGAATCCCGCTACCTGGCGCATCTGCTTGAAGAACACCAGGGAAACGTGAAAGTTGTCGCAGAGTCGATGGACCTCGATCGAAAGACCGTCTATAAGAAGATCGAAGAATACGGCATCGACCTGACGAAGTATCGCCCCGACCCTGCCGCATGAGGAACTAACTCCCCATTCCACCCTTTCATGTAGCCCCTGATCCACACTCTTCCGGACGCACGCCGGCTCGACGCGCTTGAAATCCAGCAAAATCGTGGCTTGCGTCGCCGGCTCCCTCTGGCATTCGGTTTGCACGTCCTCCGTCACTCAACCAACAATTCAAATCACTTCTACGTGGGAAGGGCGAACAGATGAGACGACTATTACTCTTTGTGACCATCGTACTGCTGATTGCTTCGGTGGGATTCGCGCAGATTCATTTTACTGCCAGGATGGACGGAGCGCAGGAAGTGCCGCCTGTGACGACAACTGCCACCGGTACCGGAGCCTTTGTCCTGAATGCGGCAGGGACAGCGCTTTCCTATAACATCACCATCAACGGACTGACGATTACGGCCGCTCATTTTCATAATGGAGCTGCAGGTGCCGCAGCCGGAGTTGTCAAAAGTCTGACGTTCGTCAACAACACCGCCAGCGGCGTGTGGAGCAGCACCGATGCAACGCAACCTCTTACCGATTCGCTTCTCTCAGAATTGCTGCGAGGCAGACTTTATGTGAACGCACACACCTCAGCCAATCCGGGAGGTGAAATCCGTGGTCAGGTCTTGCAAGCCGCTCCGGCCGGGTTCTTCGCGAGGATGGACGGATCCCAGGAGGTTCCTCCAACGTCCACGACTGCCACCGGCAGCGTCTTCGTCGTGCTTGCCCCCGGAGGATCTGCGACTTTTCGTGGCACGTTTACGGGCCTGGCTCCCACGGCCGCACACTTCCACAGCGCTGTTCCCGGCGTTTCTGGCGGCGTTGTGAAGGGTTTCACGCTGGCGAATAACACGGTCTCGGGAACATGGACTCCCGGTGACGCCTCGCAGCCTCTGACTGACGCTCTCCTACGGGATTTGGTACGCGGCAAATTGTATGCGAACGCTCACAGTTCAGCGAACCCCGGCGGGGAAATTCGCGGGCAAGTACTGCCGGCCATCGGCATTGGCCTGACGGCCACGATCGACGGAAGCCAGGAGGTGCCACCGGTCACGACCACGGCCAGTGGAACCGGCGCGTTTGTTCTCAATGCAAGCGGCTCGCAGCTGACCTACTCGATCAGCTTCAATGGTCTTACTCCTACTGCTGCTCACTTCCATAATGGTGCTGCGGGAGTTGCTTCAGACGTCGTGAAAAGTCTGACGATCGTCAACGGCACCGCAGCCGGTGTTTGGAGCAGCACCGACGCAACGCAGCCCTTCACAGACTCGTTGCTGGTTGAGCTGCTGCGTGGGAGGTTGTATGTCAACGCTCATACGTCTGCAAATCCCGGCGGCGAAATCCGGGGTCAGGTTCTTATGGCTTCCGGTGCCGGATTCGCCGTGAAACTCGATGGAAGTCAGGAGGTGCCACCCGTGACCACAAATGCGTCCGGGACTGCCTCCGTTGTTCTTCACCCGAATGGTACTGTGAGCTATGACGAAACCGTCACAGGCATTACGCCGAGCGCTGCTCATTTTCACAATGCTGCGGCTGGTGCTACTGCGGGAGTCGTAAGGAACACCACTCTCACGAATAATACCGTCTCAGGTACGTGGTCGAGCTCAGACGCGACTCAACCCTTAACCGACGCTCTCCTGAGAGAGTTGGTAAAAGGGAGACTCTATTTGAACGTCCATTCTTCTACAAATCCCGGGGGGGAGATTCGGGGTCAGGTGGTTGGATCAACTGGGCTGGCGACGGCCGTGGAGCGCATCGGGCAGTCGGAGCTTCCGTCTGCATATCGACTCGAACAGAACTATCCCAATCCGTTCAATCCTTCGACGATCATAACGTTCGAGGTCGGGAAGACGAGCCGCGTTGCCCTCCAGGTGTATAATGTCATCGGGCAGCTGGTGGCATCTCTCGTAGACGGCGTGAAGGAGCCCGGCGTCTATCGGGTAAGCATGCAGTCTGCCGCACTCCCATCCGGCGTGTACTTCTACAGCCTTTCCGCGGATGGCGCGAACATCCAGACGAGAAAAATGCTCTTGCTGCGTTAAGCGCAGATTAGAACACAGAGTACACAGATGCTACGAGA
>DOWV01000383.1 GCA_003519375.1 Bacteroidota bacterium | reverse complement strand
CGAGGTACTTTTTGGACAGCCTCGAAACCCACAACTTCCATTTCGACTGAAGTTAGCTGCTTGCTACAACTGAGGAGCTAACTTCATCGTCGAAATGAGAATCCCGCCTTCTTTGGGCGGGACCTGGGGAGTACATCTGTACCTGCGGCGGGCAACGTGAAACGAGATCGGGTGGTTCAGGAGAATAACGAATATCGAATAACGATTGCAGATTGAAAAAGTTGGGGCAAAGTGAGAAACTTTGTACGCCTGGAGGGAAACCCACAACTTCCATTTCGACTGAAGTTAGCCTTTTGCAATAACTGAGTTGCTAACTTCATCGTCGAAATGAGAATCCCGACGTTCTGCGTCGGGACCCAGACTGCGCTTGACTTGTACGCCTGGAGGGATTTGAACCCACAACCCTCAGCTCCGTAGGCTGATGCTCTATCCAATTGAGCTACAGGCGCGTTGAGATTTTCGATTGTCGAATGCCGATTTCCGATTGCGGCGGGCTGAAACTGTTGAACCAAGATACGGATTTTCTATAATTTCTTCAAAAGGTTTTTGTTTGAAGAGCCGCTATGTTTGGTGGATTGACAATGCATCAGTGACTTGGTAACTTGGTCACAGTCCATTTCCCGCCTACCGTTCCAGAAGACCTTTTGATTGTGGTAGAGCCCATCCCAAAAACCGCCAACCTGTCATTGCGAGGCGCTCTTTGCCGAAGCAATCTATCACATGTCGCGCAGTTAGCGTTAGATTGCTTCGCTTCGTCCCTCCCGCCAAACAGCGTGGCGGGCAGGTCGGGACTTCGCTCGCAATGACATATTAGTGTTTTTGAGATAGGTTCCAGTCATTTCCCATCCGAGGAGACAAACGTGACGTCGAAAGATCGTCTGATGACAGCAATCCACAGGGGAAAGCCGGACCATATGCCGGCGACGATTCACCAATGGCAGGGATATCATCTGCAGGAATACATGGGCGGCATCAGCGATCTGGAAGCATTTCAACAAGTTGGTCTCGACGCACAGATCCAGTATTTCGAGGAGATGGCGCAATTCTGGCTGGTCGATGCAGACTTCACGAAGTTGAACACGCCGACCTGGAGGGACATCCCAACGGTCGTCAGCCAGAATCCGGATGATCGCATCATTCATCACGTCATCGCGACTCCTGAAGGAACCCTGTCCTATAAGACCAGGGGTGACCGGAAAACCACCTGGATAACAGAGTACCTCATCAAACACGATGACGATATTCATATCATAGAGAAATACATGCCGGTGCCGAAGCTGAATCTCGAACCGATCAGGAAGAAATATGACGAAGTAGGGGATCACGGAATCTTGCGCGGATTTGTCTGGGGTGATCAGGCCGGATGCTGGCAGCATGCAGCGTGCCTGATGGATATCAGCGATCTCATTCTTCTGGCCATGGAACGGCCGGAATGGGTACATGAATTGCTTCACATTCTGCTCGACAAGAAACTACAATTCATCGAATCGATGAAGGGGGCGGCATTCGATCTCATCGAAACCGGCGGCGGCTCGGCTTCGTCAACAGTCATTTCACCCGGGCTGCATAAGGAGTTCTGCCTCCCGTATGATCGCAAGATGCATGAAGCTCTTCACAGCCTCGATTTTCTGATAACGTACCACACATGCGGCGGGACGCATGGAATAGAAGAATGTATCGTGCAGAACGGCGCAGATGCCTCGGAAACGGTCGCTCCGCCAAGTGTCGGCGGAAACCAGGAGCCATGGGAGCTCAAGAAGAAGATCGGCAAACGTCTGGCGCTTATTGGAGGAGTTGATCAGCACAACACGCTGACAACCGGATCCAGCGAAAATATCCGGAAGAATGTCTTTGAACTATTCGAAAAAGTCGGTTCCGATGGAGGGTATGTCTGTTCTGCCTCAGACCATTTCTTCGATACTCCCGTCGAAAACCTTCGAATCTTTGCAGAGGCAGCGAAAGAGTGTGTCTATTGAATCAGAGGAACGAGCTGGAGTTTCTTCATTATGCTTTGCTGTCAGGATCCGATCCCGAGCCAAGGCGAAGGATCGAAGACCTGGTATCAACTCGTGACACCCCTCGACTTCGCGGCACTGAATGTGCGTAAGCTGCGCTCGGGGTGACGGACGTTGACTTGACTGATCCGACTTACCCCGCGACCATCGTCATCCTGAGCGCAGTGAGCGTTTTTTGCGAACGGAGTCGAATCCCTTCGACTCCCCTTTGAGAATACAGATACGTCGCTCAGGATTCGACCCTGAGCGTCGCCCTGAGCCCGTCGAAGGGGGAACCCGAAGGATCGAAGGATGTCACGAGCCGGCGACGTGAGTCCGATTAGTTCGTATGTAAATCTGGTGAGAATCGGACTCTACCTATAGTGAAGCCGGAATCACAAGCTCGTCGGCTCGAAGTCATAGGTTTTTCATTCGGCAGATACTATGCAAGAATTGGACATCGGAGCAATACTACGCGTTTTGCCCGGGATCATTCTCGGACTGACCGTCCACGAATATGCGCACACGCTCGT
>DOWV01000131.1:2404-7421 GCA_003519375.1 Bacteroidota bacterium | reverse complement strand
CATACTCCCTACTCACATACTCCTATTCTCTCTCTCGATCACATATCGCTCCAATTCGGCGGCCGCGTTTTGTTTGACGATCTGTCATGCATGATCGGCCCGCACGACCGGATCGGGCTCGTTGGTTCCAACGGAACCGGCAAAACGACGCTGCTGAGGGTCATCACCGGCCTCATTCAACCCGACGACGGAACGATCAGCAAGGCCAAGTTCGTCACGGTCGGTTATCTTCCGCAGGAAGGGATTGCCATCTCGGGCCGCACGCTCTATGATGAGGCGGCATCGGCGTTCGAAGATGTCCTTGAGGTTCAGCGTGAACTGGAAGAAGCCCGGCAGAACCTCACGCGCTTGCCGCCCGATTCTGAAGAACACGCTGAAACGCTTGAGGTTTTCGGCGAACTTCAGCACAAACTCGAAGACCTCGACGCCTTTCGGATGAAGTCAAAGGTCGAGCGCGTGCTGATGGGACTCGGGTTCTACGTTTCCGATCTCGAACGAATGACAGAGGAGTTCAGCGGCGGCTGGCAAATGCGGATTGAGCTGGCGAAGCTCCTCCTGCGCGAGCCGTCTGTGCTTCTCCTCGATGAGCCGACGAACCACCTGGATCTCGAAACGCTCCAGTGGCTTGAGGAGTACCTCCGGAGTTATAACGGAGCCGTTGTCCTGGTGTCACACGACCGGACGTTTCTGGACAATCTTTGCTCCAAGACCTTTGCGCTCTCCATGGGCGCTTCGGAACAATATGCGGGCAACTATTCCTTCTACGAGAAGGAGCATGTCTTGCGCCGCGAACTGCTGATCCAGGCTCAAAAGAACCAGCAACAGAAACTGAAGGAAACGCAGCAGTTCATCGATCGCTTTCGATACAAGGCGACGAAGGCACGGCAGGTGCAGAGCAGGATCAAGCAGTTGGAGAAAATGGAGCTGATTGAGATCGAGCCCGGGGAGAGCGGCATTCGTTTCGAGTTTCCGCCCCCTCCTCCGAGCGGGCGGGTGGTGATGGAGTTGAAGAGGCTCAAGAAGAGTTACGGTTCATTGCGCGTGTTCGATGAACTCGACTACAAGATCGAGCGCGGTGACCATATCGCAGTCGTCGGCGCAAACGGCGCCGGCAAATCGACCCTCTCGCGAATCCTTGCCGGTGTCGAACCATTTGACGATGGTGAGCGGATCCTGGGACATCAGGTAACGCTTTCGTATTTCGCTCAGCACCAGGCAGAAGAACTCGATCCGGTCAAAGATGCCCTCGAGACGATGGATGAAATCGCCGAGGGGGAGATCCGGAAGAAGCTCCGGACGCTTCTAGGCTCCTTCCTCTTTCATGACGATGACGTCTTTAAGAAAGTCTCCGTGCTTTCAGGGGGAGAGAAGAGCCGTCTTGCGCTGGCTAAGATGCTTCTCAAGCCCGCAAACTTCCTGATCCTTGACGAGCCGACGAACCATCTGGATATGAAATCGAAGAAAGTGCTTCAGGACGCTCTTGTGGATTATCAGGGAACATTCCTCATCGTCTCACACGATCGGTCATTTCTCGACCCGGTCGTGAACAAGGTGCTGGAGGTCGGGCAGGGGGGCGTCAGGACCTTCATCGGCAGCGTGTCCGACTACATCGCCAAAAAGCGTGAGGAGAAGGAACTTTCGCAAGCTGCCATACCGCAGAGTGCTGGCGGAACGCCGGCTGTTCGTGAGGTGAGTGAAAAAGAACGAAAGAGGTTCGAAGCTGAAAAACGGCAGCAACTTTCCGCAAAGCTGAAGCCGTTCAGGCAGCGCGTGGCAGAACTGGAGCGTTCTATAGCTCAACTGGAATCACGCCAGAAAGAAATAGCGGAGTTGATGCTCGATCCGGAATTCTACAAAACGGGCACCGACGCAAAACGTGTCGCGGCTGAGCGAAAGGAAATTGAGCTGAACCTGGCCAGAGCATACGACGAATGGGAGACAATCCAGACGGAGATGGAGAAGATAAGGTCTGCGTAGTACTCCCAACTTCTGAAATCTGCAATCGTTAATCGTTGATCGTCAATGCCGAGCCGTCCCATCGATTTCAGCTCTTCTTTCCTCCAGCCCTTGACGTTACAATGCTTCTGACAAATATAGATATCAATTCTTCGCATTCCTGCATCACAGACGGAAGGATTTCAGGTGGCTCCGAGCCCTCTGTGCGCTGAATTATCTTGAGAGAGATGGAGGTCTCGCGAAGTTCCTTCAAAACCACCTTCAGCTTGTGAATGAAATCACTTCTCGACTCTGCGCTTTGAGCTTCCCCGTAGTTGAGTGCTGGAAATGTTCCTGATCTCACCAGTTGTCAGCCTGCAGTCAGGCAGATCGGAGTTATTGCTGTCCGCCTGGTAGCCGGGGGAATCGGGTTCCATCGACCATTTTGTGGCCTCCCCCCCCATTCCCACATTTGAGACTTGGTCAATTCTCCTTTTCTTCCTGATGCACATATTGATTTTGTTTCATAGATTGCGGGCTCAGGCACCTATCCTCTCTCCAAAGCGAGCCGCCGCTATGTGCGGTGAAACTCCTCATATTCATCAATCGAAGGTATGACGACCCATGGCATCTGAATCTCCACGCACAATTCCGCGCCTCTTCGAGGACAGCGTCCAGCGATTCTCTCAGAAGACGATGATATGGGAGAAACGAGACGACACTTACACGGCAAGCACGTACCGCGAAATTCAGGAAGCAGTGCACCAATGTGCCGCGGGGCTCATCAGCCTCGGCCTGGAAAAGGGAGACCGGATTGGTCTCATCGCCGAAGGGCGGAATGATTGGGTCATTGCCGAACTCGGCATCCTCTACACAGGTGCGATCAATGTCCCGCTCTCTGTAAAACTCGAAGAGCGCTCCGACCTGAAGTTCAGGCTGGCGCACTCGGGGTGCAGAATGGTTATTGTGTCGGGCAATCAGGCGCACAAAGTCATGCGCATGCGATCAGATCTGCCGGATCTCGAAAAGGTCATTCTCCTTGACCCGCACGAGAATATGGGAGAAGATGAAATCGGTTTCCCCGAGCTGCTGATGAGAGGAAAGGACTATCTGAAACGGCATCGCTCCGATATGGAGCGCCGATGGCAGTCCATACAGGAAAAGGATCCCGCCACGATCAGCTATACATCAGGCACGACCGCTGACCCAAAAGGTGTGACCCTCACCCACGTGAACTACGTGGTGAATGCCCGGCAATGCTCCAAACATCTGCCTCAGCCCGATTGGTACTGTTCGTTGATCATCATTCCCTGGGACCACTCCTTCGGACATACAGCCGGAATCTATCTTCTCATGAGCATCGGGGCGAGCTTCGCGTCGATCCAGGTGGGAAAGTCGCCGTTGGAGACCCTGAGGAATATACCGACGAATATCAAAGAGGTGCGTCCGACATTTCTTCTGAGCGTTCCTGCATTGGCGAAAAACTTCCGCAAGAATATCGAGAAGGGGGTGAACGGAAAAGGAAAGCTGATCTGGAACCTGTTCCGGAAGGGTCTGGCGCTCGCCTACGAGCATTATGGAGACGGGTACAACGGCGGCAGGGATGTGGGAAAACCGAAACACCCGGTCTACACGCTGTGCGACACGCTCATCTTCAGGAAGATCCGGTCGAGTTTCGGCGGCCGGCTCGACTACTTCGTCGGCGGTGCGGCCCACCTCGACATCGAGCTGCAGCAATTCTTCAACGCCATCGGGGTGCCCATGTACCAGGGGTACGGCCTGAGCGAGGCGGCCCCTGTGGTTTCCGCGAATACGCCGGCGAAGCATAAATTTGGTTCGTCGGGTACCATCCTTCCTGGAATTGATGTCAAGATCTGCGACGAACAGGGAAATTCATTGCCCGTGGGACAAAAGGGAGAGATTGTTGTCAGAGGCGAGAATGTCATGAGCGGGTATTGGAACAACGAGCGCGCGACCCGCGAGACAATTCGTGATGGGTGGCTCCATACCGGCGACATCGGCTATCTCGACGAAGATGGATTCATCTTTGTGCTGGGCCGCGAAAAGAGTGTGATGATCGGGCACGACGGAGAGAAATACAGTCCGGAGGGTATTGAAGAGACGATTGTGGCGCACTCGCCGTTCATCGAGCAGATCATGCTCTATAACAACCAGTCACCCTACACCGTTGGCTTGCTTGTCCCCAACAAGGAGGCCATCCTGGCGTGGTTGAAGCGTCATCATCTCTCCTGCCACACGGATGACGGCCAGGCCGCAGCCTTGAAGCTCCTGCAGTCGGAAATCGACAGCTACCGTGAAGGGAACAAGAACGCGGGGGTTTTCCCGGAGCGGTGGCTGCCTGCCGGCATCGCGGTGCTTGGCGAAGGATTCAACGAACAGAACAGGCTCATGAACAGCACGATGAAAATTGTGCGGGGCCGAATTGCCGAGTTCTATCAGAATAGAATCGAGTATACCTTTACCGCCGAAGGAAAAGACATCTGCAACCATCAGAATAGGAACATTGTGAAAAGGTTCGAGGAGGGGAAGGCGCCGGCGTAGCACAGGTGAGGTGAAAGGGGAGACGTGAGAAGTGAGACGATACAATCTGAAACTCTAAACTCCCTCAAGGAGGTGCGCCGGAAACAAAATACAACTTCTGCATTCTACCTTCTGACTTCTCCATTCACGATTATGGCTCTCTCCAGTCAGCATGAACAAAGGAGGTGATCGCCATGACGACCGCCAATCATGAAGAATGTCTCAGTTTTGTATCTGAGATCCTCACAGTTCTGAAATCCACGAACCAGTACGAAAAAGTACTCCACCTCATTGTCGATCGCGTTGTGCGGATGTTCCACTGCCAAACATGCGCGATCGTCGTGGTCGATCCGGCGACGGAGTTTCTGCATATCGCGCTCGGCCATGGAATTTCGCACACCTTCGAAAAAACGTTTCGCCGGAAGCTGGCGACGGGCACCATTGGTCGTCTTCTCTGGACAGGTACACCCATTTTCATCTCCGATTCCGGCGTTGACGAGGACCTGGCCCGAGAAGTGATGCTGGAAAACTCTTTTGGCTC
>DOWV01000131.1:573-2169 GCA_003519375.1 Bacteroidota bacterium | reverse complement strand
AACCTGCGACTGGATCGAATCGACCACGAGACGGAGCTTGAGAAATACTCTCCGTTTCTCGAGAGAATCCAGGCAACGATTGAACGCTCGAAAGAACTGCAGGAGAGTTTTTCGCTGTTGATCCTCGATGTCGACAACTTCAAGCACATCGCGACCACTTATGGGTACGACACATCGAAGAAAGTCCTCCGTCAAATTTCCGATTTGATCAAGAACAGGTTGAGGAGTATTGACGCTGTCGGACGTCATGGATTCGATGAGTTTATCGTGATCAGGTCGCATACCGATCTGGTCGAAGGAGTCCTCTTCGCCGACGAATTGAGGAGGACGATCCAGGAGACCGCATTCACCGAACAGGGGATCCGCACGACTGTGAGCGGCGGCATGAGCATCTATCCGCGCCACGCCGCAACTCTTGACACATTGCTGCACTCTGTGAAGGAGGCTTTGTTCGACGCTCAGCGTGCAGGCAGAAACAAGGTGTCGTTTACAGGGAAAGAGATGCTTGCAGAGGATGGTGCTGAAATGCACGATTGAGTTGAAAAGTGTCGGCATCCAGGAACAACAAAGGCCGGCAGATGTTACCGGCCTTTTTCTTTTGATCACCCTGAAGCAGAAATCAACTCTCTCCTATCGGTACATGCCGATGTACATGCCGCCAAAGTAAGGAATGAGCCATATCAGCCAGACGACGAGACTGTATCGGTGAAAACCCGTGCGGGCTGATTCGCTTCCCCTTCGTGCGACCACGGTAGCCCAGAGGGCGTGAGCGAGCATGAGCCACAGGGCGATCTGACCGCTCAATGTATGAGGCTGGAGCAGATCCGTCGGTCCTTCCGCAATTCGATGCATAGCCCACGTGCCCGAGACATCGAACAAGAAACCGGTCCAGAATGCGGCCACGTGCCATGGCTTGAGATAGCGTGCTAACCGCTCCGCCCATACCCCGAGTGAATAGAACAGGAGGGCCAGAGTGATCAGCGTGGATGCTATCATCAGGGATGGAGGCATAGGTACATCGACTCGTTATGGACGTTTGTGGTCATTCCCGTGCCCGGATTCTGCCGGGTGACGCAGCATGTCACTCACGGTTTTGAAAATGAAGCCTCGTTGACGCAAACGCGAAATGATTTCCGGGAGTGCTTCGGCCGTGCGCCATCCCCTTCGGTTGATGTGCATGACAATGATCGACCCGCTCCGCGCCATCGACGAAACAGCGCGGACCAGGCGGTCCTTGCTGATAGCCGGATCGGGGTCGCCGGACGCAAGGTCGAATTGGACCGTCTTCAGACCGATCGATGCAGCAATCCGTACAACCCTCTCATCGTACTCGCCATACGGGGGGCGGAACAGGGATACCTGTTTTCCGGTCAACGAGTTTATGACATTCTGTGTCGATTGCAGCTCCTTACGAATTCGTTCGTCCGAGATGTCGCACAAGTGGGGATGTGAATAGGTGTGATTCCCAAGCTCGAAGAGAGGATTCTCGGCCAGCTGTTTTGTCTGCTCCGCCTCCTCCGTCATCCACTTGCCGCCAAGAAACAGCGTCGCCGGTGTTTGGGTCCGGATGAGAACCTCGCTGATCCGCTCATCATA
>DOWV01000131.1:0-330 GCA_003519375.1 Bacteroidota bacterium | reverse complement strand
GTGCGAGAACAGAATCGGGGCGAAACGACGGCTGAGTGCCTTTTCGTTCCGGGATCGCCGAGAGCGAGAAGAAAAAGTACGCCGTCAGGAAGGCTGTTATGGCCTCGAACGCCAGGTAAGGGCGGAGTCGCATGCGGTACAAGGCCTATCGCAAGATTATGTTACAAGGTTGATGAACCCTGTAATGATGAGGGCGTTTGTGAAGTCAATAAAAAACGCCCCAACCATTGGTAGAACGAGAAATGCCCGCGGGGCCGGTCCGAAACGCTCCACGAGCGCTTCCATGTTGGCGACGGCATTCGGCGTGGCCCCGAGACCGAAGCCGCAGTG
>DOWV01000206.1:6425-7151 GCA_003519375.1 Bacteroidota bacterium | reverse complement strand
GTCTCAAGCCGGTACGTCCACTGCTGGAAGGCGCTCTGAACAAGGATCGTGACGAGATCGCACCCTTTGCTGCGTGCTTTGACAAATCGGATCTCGAGACTGTCCCAATACGCGTCCTGATTCCAGAAGAACGGCCGAACATGCTCCGACGGTGCGGAAAGCGGAGCGCTTCGCTCAGCATCGGGAATGAGGAGGAGAGCGTAGAGAAGTACGAGACCGGCTGCTCCGTATCGACTGAGCCGAAGAAGCTTTTTCATGGAAGAGAATGTCCCGGGGGCTGAGTCCGCCCTATTGCTTCAACAGCACCTCGATCTGCATCATCAAATCGTTTACCAACGCATTGCCGTCGCCAAAGCCGGCACTCTTGATCTGGATCTTTCCATTCTTGTCTATCACAAGTCTCGTCGGGATCCCTTCGATTCCATATTGTTGAGCAACGACCGAACCCTCGTCGAAGGCCACCTGAAACGTGAATTTTCCTTCGTCTATAAATTTCTTGACGAGGGAATCGCGTGCAGCACCAACTGCTGACTCCGACGTGTTGATCGCAAGGAATGCCACCGTCCGATAATCCCGGTATCGTTCCTCGACCTTCTGGAGATGGGCAAAAGCAGCTTTACACGTGGCGGACCAGGTTGACCAGAAATCCAGAACGACGACCCTTCCGCGGAGATCTGAGAGCTTGATCACATTGCCATTCAGATCTTTCAGCCGAAAATCAGGTGC
>DOWV01000206.1:0-6132 GCA_003519375.1 Bacteroidota bacterium | reverse complement strand
CTTCCCCTTCCGAAGACAATCAAGTCCGACATCCAGGGCCTTTTTGTACTCCGAAGCCGCCACATACGCATCGAGGAGATTCTCATTGATGGCAAGGTCCCTGCCTTCGCTGAGCTCGTATGCTTCCAGGAGAGGAGGAACAGCCTCGCCGGCTTTCTTGAGCTTCAGCAAAGCGGATCCTCGATTGTTCAGCAACGATGACAGGGCGCTGTTCTGCGATTGCTTCCACTCAGCAAGAGTTGATGAAGATGGCTTCGCCGACTCGTCCTGCTTTCGAATGATGCTGATCCCCGCCGCGGCCCACTCGGAAGCCTTTTCGAGATCAATGCCCTTCTCGACCATGGGAGTCGTCAGGCTCTTGTAGAGTGCAGGTTCGAGCTTTGGTGCTGACTGGACCAATGCAAAAGCTTTGGCGTATTCTTCGGCCTGAATGTATGCAGAGACAAGCTGCCGTTGAGTCGAAAGGACTTCCTCCTGCTTCATAGGAAATTCAACAAGATACTTCTCCATCAGCAGCGAACGCTTCGATGCATGAGGCTCCTTAGAGATTTCTCTCATTCTGGACGCCGCAGCTACCCTTCCGTTCGGGTTCTCCGCGCTGAATACTTTTCGCAGCGAATCCGCCTTCTCCGTCTGACCCACCTGCTCGAGCCAAACAAGGATCATCGGCAACGCCTCTTCTGTGCTCCGGAACTGTTTCAACGCTGCCGCCAGCTCCTTTTTGATCTTCGCTTTACCCGCATCGGTCGGAACAGGATTCATTTCCAGATACCAGCTGAGATTCAGCGCAAAGTAGTTGTCAGGATAGAGCGACCGTTCCTGAGAGATTTCTCTTTTTGCGAGGGGCACGTTCATTGAGCGCTTGAATCCCATATAGCCGCCGAATGCCACCACGGCAGCGCGCCAGTAATGTCCGCTTCGAAGGGCTTTTCCATCCGGCCCCATCACCATTCCATCCCATCCCCGTTCACGATTGTCGTCTTTGAGATCGCCGGAGACAAATTCAAAAAGCAGGAACCGGGCTTCGGGCTTCTGAATTCTCAGTTCAACCTGCCATCCTGAACCGGCTTTGGTCATAGGAATTTCAAGCAACGTCGGCAACAAACCGACTTCCGGGAGAACCAACGCTCGCAGCGTTACCGAGGGAGCTCGCTGGATGACCGCGTTCTTCGCCTGCGGTGAATAGATGACTCGTATATCTTCTCCGATCTTCGGATTCTGCGGCGAGAACGAGGCGATCTGCCCATACGAAGATGCAGCCGCGAAACAAAGTGCCAGTGTCAGCGGTGTCCTGATCTCACGAAAAGCTACAACCATTATCTCCTCTCCTTCTCCCTCTGATGAGCCGGGATCGACGTTTCCGGAAAACAAAGGCAGATGGATTCGTCCACCCGTCTGGGCAATAATGTAAGAACATCGCTTCGCGCATTCAAGATGTATTTGGGACGCGAGCGTCTAAGAGGCCTGCCCCGTTGAGTCCGTACCGACGTGCGGCATCACGGTCTCTTTGTCAACGGTCGACAAATCTCCCGGAGCACACTCCGCGAATCACCATTTTGTTCTTGATGCGTCTTTGTTTTTGCCATACTTTGACACGTTGCATCTGCGATGGCACACTTCCCCGGGCCCGATCACGAGCATATCACAACCCAAAGGAGGATTCATGAAAACTGCAGTACGGCTTTTATGCCTGGCTGTCTTTGCCGTCATCATCTCGATGCCGGCGATAGGTCAGCCTTTCGGCCCGCCGACGCTTGGTCCGACATTTCCCACGGACGACCAGGTGATCAAGAGCATCTATAAAGAAGCGATGGATTCATCTCGCCTGCCGCTCTTCGCACACGAGTTGCTCGATGTGATCGGACCGCGGCTGGTGGGTTCACCGAGCATGATCAAGGCAAACAATTGGCTCGTATCGAAATATCAGGCCTGGGGAATTGATGCGAAGAACGAAAAGTACGGCGAATGGAGAAGCTGGGATCGTGGGATCACGCACATTGACCTTCTCCAGCCCCGCGTCAGGAGCCTGGAGGGCACCATGCTCTCGTGGAGCCCTGCCACCAAAAAGGGCGGCGTCACGGCCGGACTCGTGATTATTGCTGATGTTCCCGATTCGGCAGCCTTTCTGAAGTGGCTCCCGAATGTGAAGGGCAAGTTTGTGCTCATATCGCAGCCTCAGCCGACCGGAAGGCCCGACAAAGTGTGGGAGGAATTCGGAACGAAAGAGTCATTCGACACTTTGAAAGCGCTTCGGACGAAGATGGCCGAGGATTGGCAGAAACGCATGCGCAAGACAGGCTTCCGACGCGACACCCTCGCTTTCATTCTTGAGCAGGCAGGTGCCGTCGGTGTCTTATCATCCGATTGGTCGAGCGGTTGGGGAGCTTTTCGGGTGTTCGGTACCACCAATGAGAAAATCCCCGTGGTCGCCCTGAGCCTTGAGGATTATAATCTGCTCTTCCGGCTTGTCGATTATGGCGATAATCCGGTGATCCGCGTCGAAACCGAATCGAAGTTCCTTGGCGCTGCCCCGGCATTGAATACGATCGCGACGATCAAAGGAACGGAGAAACCTGATGAGTACGTCATCCTCTCTGCCCACCTCGATTCATGGGAAGGATCCTCGGGTGCGACAGACAACGGAACCGGGACGATTCAGATGATGGAAGCACTCCGGATTCTGAAGAGATATTATCCAAATCCCAAACGCACAATCATCGTCGGCCACTGGTGCAGCGAGGAGCAGGGACTGAATGGATCCCGCGCTTTTGTGAAGGATCATCCGGAAATCGTGGAAAAGATTCACGCCGTATTCAATCAGGACAACGGTACCGGCAGGATCCAGAGCATCGGTGCGGGCGGATTCCTCAACGCGGGAGAGCACATTGCGCGATGGATGTCGAGAGTGCCCGACAACATAAGCCGGGACGTGAGGCTCTCCTTCCCCGGAATGCCGGGCGGAGGCGGGAGTGACCACGCACCATTTATTGCAGCGGGCGTACCCGCATTCGGACTCGGATCCAATATGTGGGATTATTTCTCATACACGTGGCATACGAATCGTGATACATATGACAAGCTGGTGTTCGATGATCTGAAGAGCAATATCGTGTTGATTGCGACGCTTGTGTATCAGGCGTGCGAAGATCCGACGTTCGTGAACCGTGAGCACCGAGCTCTGCCGGTCAATCGGCGCACAGGTCAGCCGGGACAATGGCCCCAGCCGGCGGATCCGGAGCGTGCGGGACAGTTGAAGAAGTAGAATCTGAATTGCCGGACCGAATGTCATTCGGTCCGGCAGGTAAATCAAACGCCCGGTCATGAGCCGGGCGTTTGTGTTTTCCAGATGACGTGAATTCCTCATCGGCTCTTTTGCGAGAGCAGATACACCGCAAACGAAGCCAGCCAGTGTTCACCTTCATAATTGCCGCTTGCAATGTGAGACAGCGCATCGTTGGCGTGCAGCTCAGCCGACTTGAGAAGCCGGTCACGGATTGGATCATCGGCCGGCAAAGATGCGGCGATACCGCGCATGCACCAGGCCCGGCTCAGATTCAGCCCATCGAGGTGCACGAGCTTTGGATCGGTCCGATCACTTACGACAGCAGGCCTGAGCAGATTGCCTGCAGTCCCCTTTGCAAGCCCGGGCAAAAACCGCTTGAACCACCGATCAAAGCGATCCTTCTTGAGAATCCTCCGCATCAGGTCGGCTTCCATGAGCGATGGTGAAAAGAAGTCTTCGCCTCCGGGCTCCCACCACTCAGGCGCATCGCGATCATCAGCATAGTAGGCCACGCTTCGTCCGACAAGAACTTTCTCGAGTTGTTTGTTTCCAACGGCGCGGGCATAGTCGAGCGCGAAGGCAATTCCAAATGCCGTGTTCGGATGAACACCCGTTCGTATCGGATATGTCTGCCTCGGCAGAAAATCAATGTACCGTGTCACGATCGCCTTTGTAAGCGGCTGAAGGTTCTTCGCCCATTGACGCCCCTGGATGTCATTCCAGTCATACAGCTCCTGTGCCAGCCTGAGAAACCAGGCCCAGCCGTAGGTTCGCTCGAACGATTTGCGGCCGGGTTGATCGATATAATCGACTTCCACTCTGACGTTTCCGGCTGTCAGATTTGAATTGAGAACCGCCCTGATGCGCGCCGCCTCAGGGAGATCGGGAAACATCCGCAGCAAACGAACCAGCATCCAGTGGCCGTGGACGGACGAATGCCAGTCGAAACACCCGTAGAAAGCAGGATGCATGGTTTTTGGACTGAGAATATCCTTTTCGCTGTTCATTACGTGATCAGGCTTGTTCGGATACTCACGGTCCACGCAACGGAGCGCCAGCTCAGCGAAATGAGATGCGACCGAAGGAGTGAGTCGGGAACCTGTCTGCGCGGAGCGATCCTGAGCACTGTTGGGCTGGCACACGCACAGAGATAGCAAGAAGATAAACAAAGAAGGAAAGCATCGTCGCATCATCGGGCACCTCGGGGATCTGATGGTTGGTCGTCGGGAAATCTATCGATCGGACGACTGAAATGCAAGACGACAGGGTAGACCTGACAGGTTTTGGAAGCCTGCGCTGTCAGACCTGACAGGTTTTAGAAACCTGCGCTGTCAGACCTGACAGGTTTTGGAAACCTGTCAGGTCTCAACTGGTCAGTTGTCATTTGTTTCCTCTTTTCCTATCATGGTCGCAACGTTGTCCCCTTCTCAGCGGTGTCCAAGACGTCAACATTCTCCGAACGAGGATTCCATGAAGACCCCAACGATCGCCCTTTTCATAATTCTATTGGCACTATCCCACGATGCGGCAGTCGCCACACAGCTCAAAGCAACGTCTTTGCGCTGCGAGCACCGGACTAATCCTCTCGCGATCGATGCAGCCGAACCGCGTTTAAGCTGGATCGTCGAGTCGCCACAGAGAGGCACCGTACAAACCGCATACGAAGTACTCGTCGCCAGCGATCCGAAGATTCTCAGCCAAAACCGCGGAGATCTCTGGGAATCAGGAAAAGTTGCAGGCGGCCGGAATACTCAGATTGCCTACGCCGGAAAATCTTTAGTGACACGCACATTGTGCTTTTGGAAAGTCCGGATCTGGGATAACCACGGGAATGTCTCTCCCTTCACATCTCCCGCTTCGTGGAGAATGGGTTTGCTTGAAAACAAGGACTGGAAGGGAACATGGATTGGTCTGACAGGCGGTGCTTCCAAAGATCTCAGGCCGGCGCCGTATGTAAGAAAAGAGTTCAGCCTGGAGAAGGGTATCCGCAAGGCCACCGCCTATATCACCGCCCGTGGATTGTTCATCGCAAGCCTGAACGGCAAGCGCGTCGGCTACGACGTTCTCTCCCCGGAATGGACAGACTACCGGAAAAGGATCCAATACCTCACCTATGACGTCACTCCCCTGCTCAAGCGGGGAGCAAACTGTGCCGGCCTCATCATTGGCGACGGCTGGTACCGCGGTTTCGTCGGATTCGGGACCCAGCCCAACAACTATGGCGACCAGACCAGCGCTCTCATGCAACTGCACGTCGAATTCGCAGATGGCACGGAGCAGGTCATCGTGACGGACCAATCGTGGAAAGGAGCATCTGGACCGATTCTCTACTCAGATCTCCTGATGGGAGAAGAATATGATGCACGTCGGCAAATGAACGGCTGGGACAAACCAGGATTCGATGATGGATGGTGGCAGCCCGTTACGGTGTTTCCCTCGACAACTGCACGACTCGTCGCTCTGCCCACAGAACCGGTGCGAATTACGCAGCTTTTCAAACCCAAGAAGATAACCGAGCCTCAGAAAGGGGTCTACGTCATTGACCTCGGTCAGAACTTCGCCGGATTCGTCCGGCTGAAAGTCCGCGGGCTGGCAGGAACAGAAATCACCGTCAGACACGCCGAAGTTTTGAATCCCGATGGTACGATTTACACGACGAACCTGAGACGTGCGAAAGCGACGGAGAAGTACACGCTTTCGGGCAAGGGAGTTGAGACGTACGAGCCGCATTTTACCTTCCATGGTTTTCGGTACGTCGAGCTCACCGGCTATCCCGGCACACCTGGAGCGGATGCCCTCACAGGCTGCGCTATCAATACAGACCTGCCGGTGAGCGGATCATTCAGCTG
>DOWV01000199.1 GCA_003519375.1 Bacteroidota bacterium | reverse complement strand
TCACCGGTCTGTGAATTGCCAATCGACAGGTGCTTGACATTCAAACGCTTTTCTGATAACTTGGCGACACGAATCAGCAGTTTCGAATCAATGACCGTCATTTCTTCAGTGTGGAGGCACCTTCATGGCATCACGCAGCGTTAACAAGGCAATTCTGATCGGAAATCTTGGCAAGGATCCGGAACTTCGGTACACGAGCGGCGGCGTCGCGGTGGCGTCATTCAGCGTCGCCACAAATGAGTCCTGGAAAGACCCTGAGGGAAATACGCAGGAACGGACACAATGGCACAATATCGTTGCATGGAGAAAACTCGCCGAGATATGCGGTGAATATCTCAAAAAGGGGAGCAGGATTTACCTCGAAGGCCGTCTGCAGTATCGGAGCTATGACGACAAGAATGGCGTCAAACGATATGTGACTGAAATTGTGATGGACGAAATGATGATGCTCGACAGCCGCGGTGCAGGTTCCGGTGCAGGTGCAGGTGCGGGCGGTGGAACGCAGGATGCAGGAGGGCCTCAGCCATCGGAAGAACCTGGCGGCAAGGTCGACGATCTCCCGTTCTAGGTGCGATCCAAGAGTATTGCCACGAAGACATTAAGGCACAAAGGTTCTTCAAAGAAAGCCAAGCATTTTTCTTGGTGACTTTGTGACTTCGTGGCGGAATTGATTGGCTAGAAGGCATTTGCAGACGCACTTTTATAACGACAAGAAGCGATTGGCCTGCAGGATGAGTTGGTCAATCGCTTTTCTGTTTTATCAAGATTTGAGACCGCACAGAAGCCCATGAAGAGAGCCCTCTCCTTGTTCGCCATCTACTCAGTTGCCGCTCTCTCGCTCTTGGCGCAGACGAGCGTCCGGACGGAAAAGTCCGAGCACGGGATGGTCGTCTCGTCTCACTCGCTGGCTTCCGAAGCGGGCATTGAAATCATGAAAACGGGAGGGAATGCCATCGACGCTGCGGTTGCCACGGGTCTGGCGCTTGCCGTCGTGCATCCTGCCGCCGGCAATATCGGCGGCGGGGGATTTATGGTCATTGTGACGAAGGACGGAAAGTCAACAACAATCGACTTCCGCGAGAAAGCGCCGAAGTTCGCTCACGAGAATATGTATCTTGATGCGAACGGGAAGTACATAAGGAAATCGAATCATGAAGGATACCGTTCGGTTGGCGTGCCCGGGACGGTGGCAGGTTTTGACCTGGCTCTCAAAAAGTACGGAACAAGGGACTGGAAAGAAGTCATCCAGCCCGCCATTCGGCTGGCCGATGAGGGCTTCAGGCTCAGCACTGCGCTGGGAAATGATTTCCGAGGCCTGAAAAACGATTTCAAGAAATACACTTCTTCCGCAAAAGTCTTTCTCAAGAGCGATACGGCGTCGTATTCGGAAGGTGAGCTCTGGCGCCAGCCTGATCTTGCTTTGTCGCTGAAGCGAATTCGTGATGACGGCAGAAACGGATTCTATAAAGGGAAGACTGCGCATCTCATCGCCGACGATATGAAACGTCACGGTGGTCTGATCACCAAAGAAGATCTTGCAGCCTACCGGGCTGTTGAGCGAGTTCCGATCCGGGGGACATACCGCGGCTACGATGTCGTCTCGATGCCGCCTCCGAGTTCGGGTGGTGTCGGTTTGATAGAGATGCTCAATATACTGGAGGGGTACGATCTCAGATCGCTGGGTCACAACTCGCCGGCCTATCTCCACCTCCTGATTGAGGCGATGCGGAACGCCTACCGGGATCGGGCGCGATTCCTTGGCGATCCCGATTTTGTTCACGCGATACCTTTGGGTAACCTGACGTCCAAGAAATACGCAGAAGAGATCCGCCGCTCGATTGATCCTCATCGGGCTTCGAAGAGCTTGCTTGAGCAAGTAGCGGAGGATGCCGAGAGCATGGAAACGACGCACTACTCTGTCATGGATGGCGAAGGGAATGCGGTGGTCGTTACTTACACTCTCGAGGGTTGGTACGGTTCCCGCATTGTCGCCGACGGAACAGGGATACTTCTGAATAATGAGATGGGGGATTTCAATCCGATCCCTGGCCTCACGGACAGCACAGGTTATATCGGCACCAGGCCGAACCTTGTTGAGCCTGAGAAGCGTATGCTTTCAAGTATGACGCCGACAATACTGCTTAAGGGAGGCAAGCCCTGGGCGCTCATCGGTTCGATCGGTGGTCGCACAATCATCAACACTGTTCTACAGGCTGTTCTCGGCCTCGTGGATTACAACTTGCCGCTCGCCGATGCGCTTGAAGCCGGCAGAATTCACCATCAGTGGTTTCCGGACGAAGTTCTGGTCGAACGCGGGTTCTACACGCCTGAGCTTCAGAAGTCGCTGGAGGCATTTGGCCATCATCCGAAACGAAGTTCCAAGCTTGGGAGGATGAACTGCATCGTGATCGATCAACGTACAGGGGAGAGAGAAGGGGTGGCAGATTCTCGTGATCCGGACGCGCGAGCCGTGGGATACTAGGGCTCATTGCATGGAATCGAACATCGTGAACCGCATGAAATTTCGAGCTGCCAAATCCATCGTTTGCTTCATCGCTGCATGCCTATCGGCTCTGCTTGTTTCCTGCACATCCTCGCAGCAAATCGTCTATAGGCCGGATCTCGATTCAGTGCAGGTTCTGCAGGCCCGGTCCTCCGGCGCGATCGTGGTGTCCGCTCATCCGATTGCCTCACACACGGGTATTCGCATTTTGCAGGCGGGAGGAAATGCCGCCGATGCTGCCATCGGAACGGTAGCGACCCTGAACGTCGTTGAGCCTCATGCGTCCGGGCTGGGGGGCGGCGGATTCGTACTGTACTACGATGCGAAACGTGACAGCTTCCTGGTTATCGACTACAGGGAACGGGCGCCGCAAAACGTCGTGAGGTCCCGGTACTATCAGGCCGCGGATACACTTCATCGTATCCGGCAACATGGCGCCACGGCCATAGGAACCCCCGGTGCGCCGGCAGGGTGGCAGGCTCTTTATGACCGGTTTGCGACAAAACCGCTGGCTGAACTGCTCGAGCCCGCAGTCGCCGTTGCCGATTCCGGATTCGATCTTAGCCAGAAGCAGTGCGACATCATCGTCGATCATCTTCCCGATATTCTCCCTGATTCGGCAATCTCGGCAACGTTTCTTGCTGACGGGCTCCCGCCCTCCGCAGGGCATCGGATCACGCAAGCGGCTCTCGCGTCCACTTTGCGCCAGCTGGGAGCTTCATCGCTCACTCGCATCTATTCGTCGCCCTTCGCTGAGGACATCGCAACCGCCGTGCAGGCGCGCGGAGGATCTCTTTCGAAAGAAGACCTTTCGTCGTATCGTGTTCAGATCCGCACGCCTCTCAGGGGCTGGTACCGCGGATACGAAATCATAACTCTTCCGCCGCCGAGCATAGGCGGCACCGCGTTGCTGGAAATCCTCAAGTTTGCAGAGCGGCTCAAGGTTCACTCGCTGCCATATCTTTCAACAGAGTATGTTCACCGGTTGGCTCAGGCGAGCCGCCAGGCGATGAAGGACGTGACTACCTGGATATCCGACCCGGACTACGGTGAACAACCCGTGCAGCAGCTTCTCTCGGATGACTGGATCGACGAGGCGTCGGAAAAAATGAGTCAGAGGGGAGTTCCAGAGAGTGTCCGGCCGTGGGACGCGCAGCGTGCATTCAAAACGGGGAATACGACTCACCTGGTCGTCATCGATAGCCTTGGAAATCTGGTGAGTCTGACGCAGTCCATTAACGACTTCTATGGAGCCGGTGTTATGGCGCCGAACGCAGGAATCCTCCTGAACAACCATATGGGAGACTTCTCGGGTGACTCGACCAAGAAGAACAGCGTCATGCCTCTTCATCGACCCGTGTCTAATATGGCAGCGACGATCGTTCGAAAGGACGGGAAACCGGTTCTTGTGATCGGATCTCCCGGCGGGCCGCGCATCGCTTCAACGGTTGCACAAGTGATTGTCGCTGTGCTCGACGGGAGAGTGAGCCTCGATGAGGCCATCAAGGCGCCCAGGTTCTTTCCTGTGAA
>DOWV01000026.1 GCA_003519375.1 Bacteroidota bacterium | reverse complement strand
ATTGGCAATTCACAGACCGGTGACGGATACGCGAAACACATGGAGTCGGGTCGTCGTCAGTAGATACAAATGGTCGCCCACAACGAAGGCGTCTTCGATTGGTCCCATCGGCACTTCCGTGATGAGATGCTGTGACCGCACAAGACCTGTCTGTTCACCGCGCTCCGAGAACCATCGAACGACATCGGCGGACAAGATGATGAATCCGCCCTGCGTCAGGGCAAAGCTCTTTGCCTCCGCAAGCACCCCTTCGCCGACCGTGCGGAGATACTGACCGAACATATCGAACTCGAGGAGCCTGTCCGGTTCCAAAACAAAGATGTGATCGCTTGACCCGACCAGAATTTTCAGAGGACGGCGCAGTCTCGCCCGCTGATCGTCGATATCGCCGAACGATCGTTCGAAACGCAACGTCGGTCCGAATTTTACGATCCGAAGGTTCTCTCCGTCGAGCACGAACAACTCGCCTGACCGGGAGAGTGCAATTCCGAGGGGATAGCCGATGCGCAACTCCGAAACGGAAGTGTCACGCGTCGAGAAAGAAGAAACAAAGTTGAGGGAACGGTCGAAGCGCTGGATGCGGTGGTTACCATGGTCGGCAACGAAGAGATTGAGCCCGTCGGTTGTGAGTCCGGTAGGGCGGTCAAAGGTTGACGCCTCCCAGCCGTATCCGCCGATGCTCATTGCGGGAGTCCGGTCATCCCCGACCAGGAGGATCTGGTTGCGATCGACATCAGAAACGTAGATTGCGCCTTGCGGACTGATCGCAAGACGAAATGCGTGCTGGAATGACCCGGTGGATCGCAACTCCGTTAGAAGTGTATCAGACTCTGATGCAAACGCACCGCCGGCTGCAACGAAGAGGAGCACTACTATTGAAGATAGCGCTGCCATTCGGCGTCCTGAATTTCTCCCCTCTTGGTCGAGTGGACAAGCATGTAGTCTCCGAAGCCTGAGCGATCGACGAAGTAGAACTGCACGCCGTTTTCGATCGAGTAGAAGTGCCAGATCTCATACGGTTTGTTATTCTGTGATGAAGGGAACCGCTCGACCTCGTCCGGTTCTGCGTAGATCATCAGAACACGGCCCCGGTCCGTGGACCATCCCTCCCGTCCCATCGCGCGGAAACGCTGATTGGCCGACAAAACCCTCTGAAGGTAGACCGACCTCAACATCGGCGGCTTTCCGTATCTCCCGGCCTCCACTTCCGACCAGAATTGTCCCAGGAACTCACGCCGGCCGTCGGGAGAAGTGATCTGGGAGAAAGTGTTCTTTTCCTGGTCCGTGGCCAGGTATTGAGCACGCTTGAATTCGTCACCCATTTCCTCTGCGGACATGCCTGCAAGTTCTGTCGCCTTGAGAGACGCGGTCGCGGCTGTCAGCCCGCTCGGTATGTGCGGATTGTAGATGTAGAAAGTTTTCTCGGTCTGACTCGCCAGGTTTCCTCTCTCATCGCTCAGGATCAGCCGGAAACGGAACTTGCCGGATGGAATGGAAGCAACATTCGTAATCCCTGCATCGACGGCGTGTTTGACACCGAATTTCTTCGCTTTGAGCGACTCCTTGACGATCTTCCCGTCACCTGCCACGACCTGCGTTTTTACCGTATAGGTCTGCTCAACATCCAGATTGTACAGCTCCGCGTAGTTGAACATCACCGGGTGCGACGCCACTCCAAACACGAGTGTGGGATTCGGGATCACTTCGAGAGAATTCTTGAAATACAGGTCTTCTTTTCGTGTGGAATTCTTGATGTTGGAGCACAGTTCAATATCGCTGATGGATACTTTTTCTCCGTAGCCGCTGATGACAATCGGCAGTGAAATACTGTCGCCGCGCGCCGGGGCAAGCGAATCAGCGACCTTGACGTCGAGTTGATAGTTGCCAAAAGGAAGCGGGTAACCGGACTGACTGATCATGACAGATCCTGCGCTTCGGCCCGTATCAGGCGGCGGGATAAGCACGGTCGAATTCGTATTCACCCGGATAACGCCGGTCGCAGATTCTCTGATGATCGTCGAGAGCTTCAGAATGCCCGTAAGCACTCCGCCACGGTTGGAATACGTGACGAGGCTGGGGTAGAATCCATAGTATATCTCCAGGTAGCTGCTCGAATCGTTGAGCCGGAATTTCGCATAGTCGAGATTGAGTACGAAGGCCTGCCTCGATGTGTTCTTCTGAGCGTTCGCAAGAGACCCTCCCACAAGCAGCAGCATGAGGCAGAATCCGATGGCCTTTTTCATCACATCACTCCTTTTTCTTTCAATATATCAATACGACAGAAGGTTTGCAAGTAACCTGTAAGCACCCGGATGGACATTGAAGGTCTGCGGATTGAATGCAAGATCCGCATAGGTGATCGTCCCTCTTCCTTTTTTCCACATTGCGATGAGGGGATTGCGATCCGCTGCCGATTTCACCGGAGTTGCCGCCTGGCTCAGCGCCGGACCGGAGAGTGCATTGTAAGCGATTTGGAACAACCAGTTCGACCACTCGCTCCTGACGATCAAGTTCGGAGTTGTCAGAATACGCGACGTTGTGTCAGTATCGATACTCGTCCTGTCGTCATACAACCCGGAAGCCGTGAGTTTGAGTCCGTCGACAAGAGGACGAAAGTTCCAGACGCCAGCATCCTGCGCGAGAATGATCAGGTGCCCCCCCTTTTCCACAAACTGCTCGAGAGCTCCCCGGTACGTTTCGACGCCGCTGGCGAGAGTCATGGCACGCCTGTCGATGAGGACGACATCGAACTTGGAGACATCGGTTACGGCTTCAGGATGCGGCTCGAGCGTTGTCCAATTGGCTCCGAGGCGGCGCAGAGCGGTCGCCGTCGGGCTACCCTGGATACCCGTGATCAGTGCCACTTTTTTCGAGGCATCCATTCGCACATCGAATCGGCGGGCGGCAAAACTGGACATTGTGTTGTTGTCAATCTTGACGGGAATATTGTACGTTCCCTCGTCTAATGTTTTGTTCCAGGTTAACACCAGCGTGTCCAGCTGAGCCTCGTCTTTTGTATTCAAACGGAATTCTCGCTTTGCCGAAGTTGCGAGGGAATCGTCGACATAAACTGAATCACGCACTCCGTCCCGGGAGTGATTCGTCACCCTGATGGCCACGCGCTCAGCCGGGATAACACTCACCAGGGGAGTGAGGACTTCAACAGTGAAGCGGGGCGCATGTTGGACAGGCTCAGCCATCCTGTAGATGAGATTCTCTTCGGGCTTTGCCCCCTGGTGAATGAGATAGAACAGGAACACTTTCGCCGTGCTGCTTCGTTCGAGCCCCTGAAGAGCTGCCGGAAGATGGTACGCCAGGTTGTTCGGAGTCAGGATCCGATAGGGTTTGTGGAACTCGATATTCACCCTCTTCTCGACCTGTTCATTCACAACCCAGCCTTGCGGCCCGACCTCAGGAAAATAGAGAAATGTCGTACCGCCCGGTTTGACACCAATGACGGTGTCGATGTTCAGCAATGCTATTTGCCGCTCTGTCAGAACGTTTGGGCCAAAAGTGTAGCGCACCTCGATGCCGAGGAGCACGATGCGGAGATCTTCCAATGTGCTCTTCCACTGCAATGCAATCTTCCGCTCCTGCGGCGTCAACTCCGCAAGACGAGTCGTCAACCGGTCTATCTGTGCCATGACCGCGACGAGGCGGAGCGGAGTATTTTCAGGCTTATTGCCGGCGCCGGAAGGTTTCGACTCTCCCCGCATCGCCGCGGCTGCAAGATCTGCAATTCCCTTTCCCACGTCGCTCAGACTCGCTGGCAACGGCGCAGGAAGGCCCTGGTCGGTCCGTTTGAGACCTGCCTCACGCCTTGGAAAAAGCGGCTTGTAACTGATTGTTGCGTGTTGTGCCTTTTCTCCGAACGCGTCCGCCATCCACCGCTTTTTCTGGACTGCGATCGAACGATACGCGCGCCCTGCCTCATCCCCGATCTGTCGATACGATTTCTTCCACAAGGGATGGATACGCTCCGTTGGAGTCTGAACATCCGCTTTCGTTCCCTTATCGACCAGGACGCGGGCAACGGTCCATGGATTAACTCCTAAGAGATCTGTGCGTTTGATCGACTCGACGTGCCGGAGAGCCCGGGTCAGCTCAGCTTCCAGGACCTGTATTTGAGGGCTGCCTGCACCTCCGAGCCAATCCCTCGAGACGAGAATAATATCGGGACGGAAATCCGTGATCAATTTCGATAGCCGCTTCATGAGCGTGTCTGCTTGCCAGATTGAACGAATGAAGCCGGTGTCGCGCGCGGCTGCAACATCCGGCAAGTTCAGGAAGAGTGCGCCGCCGTCGAGCAGGCGGATAGCATCGGTCGCTTCCTTCCGTCTCTCAGCTGCAAGCTCATGCGGGTATACTCCCAGCAAATCACTTTCGCCTGCTTCAGCATTCGTCACAAAAGCGCTCATGATCTGCGCTCCCCTCCCCAGTCGAAAGTACGCGAGCGCCGCAAGGTCTTCGTATCCCGGACGCAAGGCGATCGAGAGAACATTCAGACGGGACTGGACATCGAGCGATTTCTGGTAAGTCGCCGCACGGCCCA
>DOWV01000336.1:11987-12253 GCA_003519375.1 Bacteroidota bacterium | reverse complement strand
ACCTCAACGAGCGATTTTGCAAGTAACGGGCGACCGATCGATGTCGCCATGGGATATGTATACTCATACAGGGCTCCGGCCTTCAGCGACGGAAAAATGTAATCCTCCACAAACTCCTGCCGAAGGTCCTGAACATAGACCTTCTTCGCACCGGTTTTATATGCTTTCTCCGGCACACCCGTGAGCTCCTTCTTCTGTCCGAGATTGCCTGTAACGGTGATGACCTCGGCATTGTATTTTTCCTGAAGCCATTTCACAATCACCGA
>DOWV01000336.1:9675-11793 GCA_003519375.1 Bacteroidota bacterium | reverse complement strand
CTCACGCAAAGACGCTAAGCCGCCGAGAAAGAACTATTGGACTCCTCGATCTATATGGACTTTGCGCCTTCGCGTGAGTGTTGCTGACCCTAGTTCTAAACAGCACTAAGCCGTTTTCTTGCTCATGAGACTCTTGATGAACTTCAGAACTTCATCCACCTTCGTCATTGAAGCTGGTGTAACAAAGATCGTGTTATCGCCGGCGAGTGTTCCCAGAACCAACGGGCTGCGNNTGAAGCCATTTCACAATCACCGAGGTGTCCAGGCCGCCCGAGTACGCTACCGCGATTCTTTGCTTTTTCACTGTCGTCTCCTTTATGAACCTTCAGAATTGACAAACAGAAATCCTCACGCAAAGACGCTAAGCCGCAAAGGTGAAAAACAACGATCTATGTTTTGGCGACTTGGTGTGAGATTGTCTTTTTTGTGAAAGTGTTTTTGAGATAGGTTCTACTGATAATCCTTCAAATCCTTGCCGCCGATATTCTGGTAAAATGCCGAGCGAAGTCAAAAAAGTGTTCATCGAATCGCTGGTCAGTCGGATCGGGTCGATTCGAAAGTTACCAGGAACTCAATCATTGTATGAAACGGCAGATGGGTCTCTCCGAGTCTACATACGATATTCCAAGCTTCATCGAAAGAACGACAACGCATTCTATGGCTTACGGACGGAGGACCTGCAACAACTTCAGGGTCATCCTTCACTACTGTGCTTTCTTTGGGATGGACAGAAAGACCCGCTACTTATTCCATTCTCAGAGTATGAAGAAGTATTAGCCTCGACTTCGGCCGCAGGCGATGGCCAATACAAAGTTCAAGTATTCATTGAGCCAGATGGCACTCAATTGTATATTGCTCGGGCAGGAAGGTTTAACGTGGACTCGTACTTGGGATGGGAATCGCTGCAAGCTCTTGCAGATTCCACGAAGTGTCAGACCATTCCTACGTTATCTCACTCGCAGGTTCAGACGCTACTTGGGGCTGTTGGACAAGCAAAGGGATACGATATTTGGATACCACTAAATGATCGAGGTAGACTGGATTGGTCTGTAACAAGGCCGTTTGCCTGTCGTGAAATTCTTCCGTCAGGACTTGAACTGATCAGAAATATTGTTGAGGAAGTCGACGTAATGTGGATCCAGAAAGGATCCAATGAACTTAGAGGATTCTTTGAGGTCGAGCACTCCACACCGGTTTACTCTGCTTTGCTCCGATTCAACGATATTCTGCTGTCGGGAGGTCGCATTCAGCCGAGATTTACCGTCGTATCGAATGAAGCTAGGAGAGACATTTACGTCCGTCAGATCAATCGCCCCACTTTTCAAAACAGTGGACTCAGGGAAATCTGTGCCTTCCTTGATTATGGCAATGTCTACGGATGGCATAAAAGACTGACAGCTTGATGGAGACGGCCATGACAAAGGCTTCGAACAAACGATTGTGGATCGTGGTAAAGGTGGAAGGCGGAATCCCCGTTCAAGCCGAAGCATATCAAGACCGGATCATTGCCCGGTCTCGGATTCGGGAAATGCGCAAGGAGATGAATGAGGAACGAGACGAAACCGGACTGTTTCTGAGCAAGCTCGGCATCCCAAGTTCCGAACCAGTTCAATAGCCAACATAAACCCATCATCTATTAACACCCAATCACCGTGAAATTCCCCAAAGAGCAGATTCTCGATATTTTCCGCGAGACCAACGCCCTTCTCGAAGGACACTTCCAGCTCACTTCCGGTCTCCACAGCAGCCAGTATTTCCAATGCGCAAAGGTGCTGCAGTATCCCAAGTATTTGCACCTTCTCTGCGGAGAAATTGCAAAACATTTTGAATACGCCGACATCGAGTTGGTCATATCGCCCGCCATCGGAGGCGTGGTGGTCGGAACGGAAGTCGGGAGAATGCTCCAGGTGCGAACAGTGTTTGCCGAGCGAAAAGATGGCAAGATGGAGCTTCGCCGGGGATTTGAGATCCGACCCGGTGAACGCGTGCTTGCGGTGGAGGATGTGGTGACAACCGGAGGTTCGGTGTTTGAGATCGTCGATCTCATCAAGAAAGCGGATGCGCGGCTCGCCGGCGTCGGCTACGTCGTCGATCGCAGCAACGGAAAGATCTCCTTCG
>DOWV01000336.1:0-9316 GCA_003519375.1 Bacteroidota bacterium | reverse complement strand
CCATACCAATGAACCGTTAACCAGTTCTGATGGAAGCTCTGCAAACTTACATTGGAGGCATGCGGCTCAGCCCGGTTGTGACTGCCCTGCTGTTGTTTTTTGGCACAGCCGCACTCGGATGGATCACTCAGTGGGTCCTGAACACTCTCGGGCGACGCCTGATTGCCAAAACACGAAGCGATCTTGACGATATCATCGTAGAAATCGTTGTTGACCGCATCAAGTGGATAGCCGTCGTTGCCGGTGCATATCTTGCCTCTGAGGAACTGGCGCTCACCGCGGGTGCTGCGAATGCCGCGGTCCGTCAGTGGCTGGGATACGGGCAAGGAGTGATTTTCGTCTGCTTCGTTGCCGTCATCGCCGCGGTTCTCATTCGGGTCGCCGATTCGTCGGTGAAGCACACCATGGAGAGCCACGCAAGGAAGTCATCGCAGAAATTGAACGAGGCTCTCCTCCCGCTCCTCAACCGTGTCATCAATATCCTGATCTTCCTGATCGCCCTCATCATCATCCTCCATCACTTCGGTCAGGATGTGAGCAGCCTTGTTGTATCTCTCGGCGTTGGCTCTCTGGCGATCGCCCTGGCGGCGCAGGAAACGATTGCGAACATGATCGGCGGCTTTGTGATCATGACCGATCGCCCCTTCCGGGTCGGTGATCGCATCAAGCTTCCCTCCGGGGAAATCGGTGATGTTCAGGAGATCGGCATCCGCAGCACGAAAATACTCGACTTCGACAACAACCTCATCGTCAGCCCGAACGCAGAGCTCATCAAGGGCAGGCTCGTCAATTACTCTTATCCTGTGGAGCAGATTCGTATTGCTGTTGAAGTTGGAGTTGCGTACGGAGCCGATCTGCAGCGGGCCAAGTCGATCATGACAAAGTTCGCCATGGAACATCCCGATGTCTTGAAGGATCCTGCTCCTGCCGTGTTCCTGGTCGGATTCGGTGATTCTTCTCTCAACCTTCTGCTCAATGGACGGACGAACGACTACCGGTTGAAATTTCTCGTTGAGACGACGCTGCGCGAACAGATCTACTACGCATTCCTGAAAGAGGACATTGAGATTCCGTTCCCTCAACGAGTTGTCCATTTGTCTCCTCCGCCTCATGCCCCCCATTAAGACTCTGAACAGTGAACAGCGATATACCGGGAAGATCTTCAGCCTGGTGATCGATGAGGTGGAGTATCCCTCGGGCAACCGCGGCTTCAGGGAAGTCGCGTCTCATCCCGGCGGCGCGGTTGTTGTCCCCTTGTTTGAGGACGCTTCGATCCTTCTCGTTCATCAGTTCCGCTATCCAATGAAGGAACACCTGCTCGAGCTTCCCGCGGGGAAACTCGACGCGGGCGAAGATCCCGCCGTCTGTGCAGGCCGGGAACTCGAAGAGGAAACGGGATACACGGCAGGGACCATCGAGAAGCTTACTGCTATCTATACAACCCCCGGTTTCTGCAACGAGCGACTCCATATCTATCTCGCCACGAACCTCAGGAAATCGCCCCGCGGACAACAGCTGGAAGAGGGCGAAATGGATTTGACGGTCAGGCGGCTGCCGCTTGATGAAGTTGTCATGATGATTGAGAATGGCGGCATCGTCGACGGCAAGACCATTTGCGGCGTCCTGATGACGGAACGACGATGGAAATCGGGCAGCATCAAGTTTTCCAGGGTAACGCTGTGAATCCCGTCGAGTTGATCAAAAAGAAACGCGAAGGCAACTCCCTCTCGGAAGAAGAGCTTCGCTGGCTCCTCGAGGGCTATGTCGCCGGCACCATCCCCGAATACCAAATCTCCGCATTCTTGATGGCCTGTTTCTTCCGCGGGATGACCGAAGAAGAAACGCTGACGTTCACACGCCTCATGCTGCATTCGGGAGAGATTATCGATCTCTCGGACATCCCGGGCGCCAAGGTCGACAAGCACTCCACGGGAGGCGTGGGAGACAAGGTTTCCCTCATCCTTGCCCCCATTGTTGCGGCCTGCGGAGTTTCGGTGCCAATGATATCCGGCCGCGGTCTCGGCCACACCGGCGGCACGCTCGACAAGCTTGAATCGATTCCGGGCTTCAGGACCGATCTTTCAATCCCCGAGTATAAAGCGGTAATCCGGAAGGTAGGCGCTGTTTTGATCGGGCAGACGGGTCAGCTCGCTCCTGCCGACAAAAAAATGTACGCTCTGCGCGATGTGACGGCAACGGTGGAGTGCATTCCGCTTATCGCCAGCAGCATCATGAGCAAGAAGCTTGCCGAAGGGATCGACGCGCTGGTTCTCGATGTAAAGACCGGGCGTGGAGCGTTCATGCAGTCGTACGAACGGTCACTCGAGCTTGCCCAGGCACTCGTTCGTATCGGAAACGGTTTTGGAAAGGAAACAGTCGGTTTTATCACGTCCATGGAGCAGCCGCTCGGCATTGCCATCGGGAACTGGCTTGAGGTGGTGGAATCTGTCGAGTGCCTCAAAGGAAGGCTGGGTCACAACGATGCGTCGAGTGATCTCATGGAGGTGACGCACGTCCTCTCGGGGGCAATGCTGATGCTCGGCAGGAAGGCGAAGACCATTGCCGAGGGAGTAACGATGTCGAGGGGAAGCATTGCCGACGGCTCGGCATACCGGAAACTTCTGGAGATGGTTGCTGCCCAAGGAGGCAGCGTCGAGGCGATCGAAAACCTTGAGCGCTATCCCCTCTCAAGGCATACGATTGAGGTAGGGACAATGGAAGAGGGGTTTATCGCGGAAATCGATCCGCTGGAGTTGGGCCTTACCAGTATTACGCTTGGCGCAGGCAGAGCGGTCATGGATGACAAGATCGATCCCAAGGCAGGCATGATACTGAAGAAAAAGGTGGGAGATCGCGTAGCGGGCGGCGATGTGCTTGCGGTGTTTCAAACGGATCGGGACCATGTGCTCCAGTCTGCGCGGGACCGCATCCGGGCTTCGTTCAAGATACAACCAGTTCCCCCTCGCCAGAAACCTCTCGTTCTCAGCTACGTCGAGAAGGACGGAGTCAAGACCTGGATGTAATCATCTTCCCCTTCATCCCCATCGCCAGGATCTCGACCATCTTGTCGTGGAGAAGACCATTCGTAACAAGAACCTGCTTGTTATACACCGTTGATGGCGCGCCGTGGAGATCTGTAAACCGCCCGCCGGCTTCCTGAACGAGCAGCACGGCAGCCGCCATATCCCACGGACTAAGATACACTTCCCAAAACGCATCGAAACGCCCGCAGGCAACGTAGCACAGATCGATCGCTGCCGATCCGAGCCGCCGGACTCCCTGCGCGTGCATCAGGATGTTGACAAAGTGCTCGATCGCATTTGCCGGATTGGATTGTATGGTGTACGGAAATCCTGTGACCACCATGCTCTCAATCAGGTCGTTGACGGTTGATACCCGAATCGGTTTCTTATTGAGAAATGCTCCCTTCCCCTTCTCCACAGTAAAAAGCTCACCGAGGTTCGGTTCGTACACCACGCCTGCGACGATTTCTCCGCGCACCTCGAGTGCGATGGAGACGGAGTAGAGCGGCACGCCATGGGTGAAATTCAGCGTGCCGTCGAGCGGGTCGATGATCCAGCGATACTCCGAGGTCTTGTTGTGACTCCCGGATTCCTCCGCAAGGAAATCATGATCGGGGTACTTTTTCCGGATGGCGCCTATAATGATCTCTTCCGCCTTCTTGTCAATTTCTGTCACAAGGTTGGTTTCCTGACCGAACTTGCGCTCGATCTGAAGTACTTTGCCAACACTTTCTTTAAGAAATGCGCCGGCTTCCAGCGCCACCTCCACGGCGAGTTGAATCATCGGAGTCTCCTTTCGTGCATCAATGATACGCAAAAATCGCTTCTCTCTCCACTTCATCGCGTCGTGTGCTCGTTTGATCGTGGTTTTCAACGCGGAGACGCCCCGAACGAAGACGTCCCGATGAAAAGCATCGGGATGAATCGGGGTAAACAGGGGTAAACAAAGTTCGCAGAGAAGCACCCAGATTGCGGACCCTCTGCGGTGAGAGATTTGCACCAAAGAAGGACATTACCCTTCACCGGCCTGCATTGCTCCCCACATCAAAAAGCGGTATGTTGAAGAGAGATCCACAGGAGCAACGCTTGTCCAACCGCACACGTTTCCTGCACGTTCTATTCCTCGTTGTTGTTCTTGCCGGCTGCTCACGCAAGAATGATCTCGCGCGCCCCGTTTCCCTGGACGAACTTGACATTGAGGTCCCGGATTCCTCGCGTGACCTCGTTTTCACCAACAAACAGGCAGGATTCTTCTATACCGAGACCAGCCGGGAACATCGCTCACCGTGGCAGGGATGGAACGTGATGGCGAAGGAGATCCTCGAGGACTACCTGATTTCTGACGGAGTAAAGCCGCTCCGAAGGAACACCGCACAGTCTTCGAAGGTCCTTCCTCATCATCTGGAGAGAACGTACAATTCCGGAGTCATCGAAACGGTGACGATGCTCGATTCCATCGACGCTTTGGCCATACAGCTCACCAGGCTCGAAGAGAAAACTGTCACCATTCAGCTCCTTTTTCGCGATGCACGAAGAACCGACGAATTTGTCGTGAAGTCGCATGACGGCATCCTCTTTGTCGCGAAGAAGAACCATCTCGAGCGCACGCCGAAGGCGGATTACCCGGTCTGGATTGCAGTTGCAGCGGCTCCCTCAGACAACACAGCAGAGATTAGAGAAATCGGCGACACTGTCGGGCTCAGCTATTCGCCCGCCTCTCTGCGGGTCCCTGTCACTTCCACCACAGCAACCTTCATTATTGTCGCCGGCGACACTGAAGACCTTACTGCAGCCCTCGCATCTCTCGTTTTGAAAGATTACAAGGAACGCATCGCTCAACGCCGCGCCAGGATGGAAAACCTCCTCAACAAGTCATTCCTTCGAACCGACGATCCTCGTTTCGACAAGGCGTTTCATTGGGCTTTACTCTCGATGGATGCGTTGATCATGAATCAGGTAAAAAAGGGGATCTTCGCGGGACTTCCCTGGTTCAACAATTATTGGGGACGCGATTCCTTCATTGCCCTTCCGGGGGCGACGCTTGTGACCGGCAACTTCGCCGAGGCACGCGAGATTCTTCGCTCCTTCGCTGAGTGGCAGGACGGCAATTTCAAAAGCCCAAGCTACGGACGCATCCCCAACCTCGTGACGACCGGCTCCATGCAATACAACACCACCGACGGCACTCCCCGGTTTGTGATTGCTTTGATGGAGTACTTTCGATACTCGCGCGACACTTCATTCGTGAAGAGTCTGTACCCTGTGGTTCGCCGATCGGTCGAAGGCGCACTAGCCCGGCACGTCGATGGATTCGGGTTTCTGAAGCATGGAGATGCCGAGACCTGGATGGATGCGGCGGGTCCGGCCGGTCCGTGGAGCCCGCGCGGCGACAGGGCGAACGATATTCAGGCATTGTGGTATTCCCAGCTGAATGCGGGCTCCGGGATTGCAGCCCTGGCCGGCGACACTCCGAATGTCCGACTCTGGGGGCAGGTGGCAAGAGCGGTCCGCTCGAATTTCAACAAATATTTCGTTGATCCCGCCCTGCCGATGATTATCGATCACCTGAACAAAGGAGGCGAGGCCGACAATCAGTTCAGGCCCAATCAGTTGTTTGCGTTAGACATGATCGACCGCGCCGGCTTGAAGCCCCGACTGTTCAAGTCGATCACCGAAAACCTCGTCTACCCTCACGGCGTGGCGTCTCTCTCTCAAAAAGACGACGCTTTCCATCCGTACCATCATTATCAACCGTACTATGTACAAGACGCAGCGTACCATAACGGCATCGTCTGGACGTGGTTGGCCGGACCCTGGATCGACCAGGCCACGACGCACGGCTATTCAGATCTCGCCTGGACCTTGACGGAGAACATGGTTCACCAGATTCTCGACCGCGGGGCTGTCGGCACATTGTCTGAATTGCTGGACGCGGCACCGCGGCCAGGCGAATCCGAGCCCAGGCTCTCGGGCACGTTCAGCCAGGCATGGAGTCTTTCCGAATTCCTCCGCGTGTTCTATCAGGACTATGCCGGAATTCGTGTTGACGCGCCGGCGAGGCGGGTGGAAATTGCGCCGCATTTTCCTGCTTCGCTCCATGAGATTCAGATCCATGCGGCCGTTGGCGCGGGGCATCTCGAAATCCGGTACCTCAAATCGATCGGAGAGAATACCATCGTCACCTGGTCGAGGGATTTGGCTGACACGCTGACGATTGTTTTCAAGGACGACATCCGGGGTGCCCGGCCCGCAGTTTCGTTCCTCCTGCCGCCGAACACGCAGCTGGAAGTAACCCTAGGCCGCGATGTTGCCGCAATGATTGTTGACGGGCAAACCCGTTTGCTTGAATTGATGAAGACGGATTCCGGCGGCATCCGGCCGGTTCTTGAGAACATATCGCTCGCGTCACCGACGATTCGTTCCGGCCTTAAGTCACTTCAGGGTCCGCCGTACCGGCTTCTCTCGAACGATGAGATCAAGACTCTTTCGGCCAACGCCACAGTACTCTGCGAGAGAGATGATGCTGCGGGAGATGACAAGGGGAGCGGATATTACACGTATCCGACAACACCGCACCTGAAGCCGGGCAGCCTTGACATCACCCGGTTCACAGCAAGGTCCGACGGCCAGCGAGTTACCTTTTCGCTCAGGTTTCGCCGGCTTTCCGATCCGGGCTGGCATCCTGAGTACGGCTTTCAGTTGACATATGCGGCCATTGCGATCGACAAGGATGGCAGGAAGCGATCGGGTTCGTCCACCGTGGGTATGAACGCGAGGTACACACTCGATCCGACAATGGCGTACGAGACGATCATCTATGTGGGCGGCGGTTTACAGGTGGAAGATGGAAACGGGAAGATACTGTCGGCATACCTTCCGATTGAAGGTGACGAATCTCATCCGCTGGGGAATGCCGGAGATGGCACGATTGAATTTTCACTTCCGACTGACGTGGTCGGAAAGCCGGACGGCTCGTGGCGATTCACTGTTCTTGCAGGATGCCAGGACGATCATGGCGGCGCCGGTATAGGCGAGTTTCGGACCGTTGAGTCAAAAGGCGGAGAGTGGACGGGAGGAGGGAAGAAGAAGCCGGGGGATCCGAATGTTTACGATGTTCTGAAAGTGTTAAATCAGAAATAAAGTGCAACGAGGTATGACAATTTACGTGGTTCGAACCGAAGCAGGATGTTGATTCGGGTCGAAAATGTTTCTTCCATTCACTTATAGTATGAGGAGGTCGCTATGATATTCTTGCTCAGCATTCTCGTCGCGATAGGCACATTTCTTGCGTGGCAATCCGCTCGCAAGAACGCAGACACAAGCACGGTCGCCCGCGGATCGTCTGCCATCTTCGGAGGTGTCGCCGTGCTTTTCGCCCTGGTCGCATTTTCACAAGCTTTCACAGTCATTCCTGCGGGACACGTCGGCATCGTAGACTTCTTTGGTACGGTGTCGGACAAAACTCTTTCGCCCGGTATCAACTTTGTCAATCCGATGGCAAAGGTGGTCAATTACTCAGCGCAGACCAAAGAGCACAAGGAAAACATGCAGGTGCTTTCACGCGAGGGATTGACGATCGGCCTTGAGCTCAGCGTCCTCTACCGGCTCAATCCCGACTCGGCGGCGAGCATCTACAAAAACATCTTCGGCGGCGATTATGAGGAGGTTATCCTGATTCCGCAGTTCCGCTCCATCAGCCGCGCAGTCACTGCAAGCTTTCAGGCAAGCGCGCTCTACTCAACGGAGCGCGAGCGCCTCAGCGAAGCCGTTCAGGCTGAACTCGCGAAAGTTATCGGAGTGCGTGGCATCGTCGTGGAGGCGACTCCCTTGAGGAATGTAGCACTACCTTCACAGTTGACCGAAGCGATCGAGCAGAAGCAGCGTGCGGATCAGGAAAGTCAGCGCATGGAGTTCATTCTCACGAAGGAGAAACAGGAGGCTGACAGGAAGCGGATTGAAGCAAAAGGTATCGCCGACTTCCAGACGATTGTTGCAGCAGGCATCAGCGAACAATTGCTGCGCTGGAAAGGCATCGAAGCGACGCTGAAGATCGCAGAGTCGACCAATTCGAAAGTCGTGATCATTGGCAGCGGGAAAGACGGGCTCCCGATTATTCTCGACACAAAGTAGGGAGCTGTTGATCCTCGACACGAAGTAAGCCGCTGAAATGCAGGTAGCCGCCACAACAGAAGAGATTCCCGAAATCTCTCAGGTTTTACAATGTAGATTTCGGGAATCTTCCTGAGAAGTGGCGGCTACCCGTTTCTACTCCTCCCCATCCCCCAGAGAACGATCGAAGCAGCAAGTCCCGGATACATTGGCTCTATGCCGAGCCAGTATTCAGGCACATCTGCTACCACATTTAGCTGACCCTGCACCAGCCAGACAGTCGAGACAGACCATCCAAGCATCATGGACCAGAATGCGTAGCGGGCAGGAATCCGCAGAGGATCGAAATAGCTCGCCATCAACGGCACCAACAGGCCCGGCACGATCGCCGTACCGATGGCGTACCAAATCTTGACGACCGAAGGAACGCTGAGAGCCAGCAGCACGGAGAACAGCGCAGAGACAACCAGTCCGATTCTCGTCCAACGATTGACTTTGTTCTGGTGCTCCGGCTCGTCGGAGGAGCGCAGAAGCCGGCCGGCAAGATCTTTGCCGATTGTCGACGCCGAGATGAACATGAGGCTGCTGAGCGTTGACATGATTGTTGCAAGCATGCCGATATAGAAAAGCCCCTTTGCGACAGGCGGCAGGACCAATTCGGCGAGCATCGGATAGGCGAATGATGGATCGGTGAGATCGGGAAGGGACGCCCGGGCATAGAGTCCGGCCATGCTTGTCATGAAATCAAAGAAGAACCAGAAAGCGATGGCGACGAAGATGCCCCGTTGCGCCGTTCGGCCGTCTTTCGCCGCGTAGCATCGCTGATGGAATGCCGGATCGACAAGCGTCCAGAGCGCAATGAAGAACCAGACAAGGATGTACTGCCATGAATTTCCGCCATGCCACGTGAGATGAAGCGGCGGTACATGTGATGCGATGTAATCCCACCCTCCGAGCTGATGATACGCGAACGGCAGAATCAGGGCAAACCCGAGAAACATGAGGACGAATTCCAGGACATTCGCCCAGACATCTGAGCGGAACCCGCCCCAGTAAAGGTAGCAGACGGTGAGAATGGTTGTCAGCGTTACGCTCACGGCAAGGTTCAGTCCGAAGACAAGCTGTACGAGAATTCCCACCATCAGCACGTACGCCGCAGGTGTGATCAGGATGAACGTCAGCAC
>DOWV01000295.1 GCA_003519375.1 Bacteroidota bacterium | reverse complement strand
CTCCGTTAGTTTGTTTTTGGAATGCTCTTCAATTTCAGGTTCTTTTTCTTCATCATTTCTTTCGCACCAGGTGTAACGACTGTTCCGCACGGGACAGCGATTTCCTTCACCTCCGGTCCCAGCGAGAGCAGGTGGTTTTCGAGCAGAACGGGACTCCGAAAACCGCTCATGTCGACAACATGGACAGCCGAATGTGTGCTGGTCGATTCAGATGCTGCAGGTACAGAGCTCCGCTGGGGCGAGCCGGAAACAACTTTCACGCCCCGCTTTGAAAGCTCGGCGAGGACCTCTGCCACGATTCTATTCACCAATTCTTCAATTGACATGTTCATCACTTTTCAGTTCAGGTCTTACTCTTTTGATAGACGAAGGATGATCCGGCAAAGACCGAATCGATGATGCCTACGATCGTGTTGTCAGTTGCAACGTTGGTCGTTTTCGCCGTCATTCGTGCAGACGATGAGGCGCAGAGGAGCACAATGTCTCCATCCCCCGCATTGACAGTGTCGATGCACGCTGCCGACCTGCCCGTGTCAGAGAGCTTCTCGTCGAGATAGCTCACAACCAGGATCGGCAGTCCTTCGACGTTCCCTTCCTTCCTGGTTGAGACAACCTTTCCGATGACTTTGCCTATTTTCATATGGTCGTTCCCATTTTGCCCAGAAATTCAACAAATGCCTCTTCTCTGACATTCGCTGCGTTTGCATCGTCTGTATCCAGGTGAATCTGTAATTTCCAGTTGTCGTTCGTTCGCACAAGCACATTCTCGAAGACAGTTGGTTTTTCGCCTCCGATGCGCACCCTGCAGAAATCCCCTTCCTTCACCCCAAGCCGGACGGCATCGCTTTTCGGCATGTGCAGATGCCGGTTTGCGACAATCGCGCATTTTTCAAGATAGAGCGATCCATTCGGGCCCACGAGCGTCAATGGCGCTGCCTCTTTAAGATTGCCGGAGTTGGTGACAGGCGGATCAATACCGAGGAACACCGCATCGGTAAGGGAGATTTCAACCTGATCGTAGTTTCTGAGCGGTCCGAGAATGCGCACGCCGGGAATGCTCCGGAGCTTCGGTCCGACGATCGTCAGCGTGTGAGCCGAGGCGAACTCCCCGGGTTGATAGAGAGGACGCATTGTCTGGAACTCAGCTTTCTCACCGAAAAGATGCTGAAAGGTTTTTGACGTGAGGTGAATGTGGCGATTGGAAATGCCGAGCGGTATACGCAGAGAGTGAGATCCTGAATCGCGAGGCGATGAATTCTGTCGCGGTTCAGAGGCCAGAACGGCGTGAATGGACTTCACAATAATATCGATGAGTTCTTCTTGTGGGACGGAGACGGCCCCTTTCGCACAAGGGCATTGCTCATTCGTGTTCAATCTCTGGAACTCCTGCCGTGTGCTATAACTGGCGGCAACGATACGGTGCGGGGAGGAATACCTTGGACGAGCAGCGATTCAGCGTAGTGACGTGAATCCGACCTTTCTTAAATTCGCCCTCATATGTGTGCGAACTCAACTGGTTGAACAGTTGATTCTTTTCAATCCAAGGCGAGTTGTGGACTCTGTGAATAGGGTGCGTGGTCCTTCGGCTAAATCACCAACATATCGGATGCGGCGCGTGGATCTCACAATAATACCTACTGAGTTGTACTCGACCCCGTCGCCGAAGAACGTAATACACAGTCTTTCACAGCGCGCGGGCACCAGAATACCTCGTATTTCCCAAATCAAAACTGTCTAAGTACATCCGAGCAAGTACTCGACTCAACCAACGGACGTGAAACGCTTCCACGCACTGTTTTGCGCGTCACCAAGCCTCCGTCGAATTGTCGTCCCTGTTTGGAGCATGAGGGTAATGAGTCTCAGCCTTCCCGAACGCAACGAAATCCTAAAGTGTTGGCCCTGCGTTCTGGCGCATCGTTACCGCTCCGTTTCGCAGACCGTAGGCTGCCTGGGACACTTTTCCAGCTGCCGCCGCGGATGGCTTTAATCTTGCCCGATTGAGGTCCTCTTGGATTGTCGGTGGGTGAGACTGAGTAGTACTTTTCATCATACCAGTCGGCGCACCAATCCCAGACATTACCGGCCATATCGTATGCACCACAAGGTGAGGCATTGCTACGCGTCTGAAGATTTCCCCGAATGCTGCCGTCATAATAACCCACCGGAACGAGAGGATCACTTTGATGATTGTCATAGTTAGCGTAGCTGGAATCTAGAGTATTCCCCCAAGGAAACCTTCTTTGGTCAGTTCCTCTGGCTGCCTTCTCCCATTCTGCCTCTGTTGGCAATCTGTATTTGTTTCCCGTTTTTTCTGACAGCCAACTACAATATGCACTTGCCTCATACCAAGTGACGCCAGTTACAGGATATGAATCATTACCTACTATTGCGCCGCCTCGATATGTGGCGTTCTCCCAATACAGTGGATAACGGCCGAAGCCTCCATACCCACCATTACTCCAGTATCTTTCTACCGAGTATCCGCCGTCATCGATGAACTTCTTGTACTCGCCGTTGGTTACCTGGTATCTTCCGATATGATATTCACTCAGAAACACGGTATGAACGGGTTGCTCGTCCTGTCCACCTTCGCCATAATTGTCACCCATCTGAAACTCGCCCGCGGGCACAAGCACATAGTCACCATACCCTTCGTTTATCGGCTTCTGAATGGGCCAACTGCAATCGTTCAATAAGGTGCTCATCGCAATAATCCAGCTCGTTGTGAAAATCGTGGTCTTAAGTCTTTCCAGCTTCCTACTATACCCTCGCGATCGTACCATCTGTCTAAGAATCCTTTCTGCTATTCGGTCTTCCGATGCCAACTCTCCATCGAAACGGCGATGTTGTGCATTTGTGCGCACATGTCAACTGGAGAATCATGAATCGAGACTTCAAGGGCAGTCTACTTGATGCTCACCCCGTACACATAGTTGTCAATTTGAAGGTATTGTGATCCTCTCATGATCCTGTTGCCTAAGACGGAAATGCCCGACAACGTTACACCAGATACATTATGTTTCTCATCAGCACCAGCTAACCATATTCTGTATTTTCCCGCCATGCCTGAGACTGAGATATTCTCAAATGTTATGTCACTGGCATATCCCGGTACCTGTTTGACCATCCAATGATTGACAGCCGGCCTGAGTCTTATCAAATCATCCTGCCCGTTTCCATGTACTCTTATGTTTTTGAAAAGCACATTCTGCATTTTCATCTCTTCACCAGGCTCTAAGACAAAAGCATGGTGACCGTAATGAATTACGTCGATATCCCGAAACTTCAGATCCTTCATATATGCCGCCCGGCTTTCTGTTCCAATCCGGAAGGCCTGTGCTTTGTCGTTCCATAAAACAGTGTTTTCAACTGTTATTCGTTCAGTGTTCGTGGTATATGGTGGACTTTGCAGCCCTTTTACTGCTATGCAATCGTCATCAGTCCTGACGAAACAGTTCTTTATTGAAACGTCTTGAGCGTTAATTGGAACAATACCATCGTCATTCTGGGCTCGCCCACCAAGTATCTTCACATTATCAATCACCACATCACTGCAATTCCTAATCGAAATATTATATGTTGCTGAGCCCCTTATTATTATATCTTTAACGACCACATTGTTGCCCGTTATGTCAACCATACGACGAGCGCCTTTTCTCCATACAAAATCGTTTCCACACAAGATTCCACGTCCACATATCGTCACGTGGTTTCCTGAAACAACAACACCTGCCTTCACAACAGCGTTTTCGTCCAGATAGAGTGTTTGGTTGTCTTTTAAAGTGATTCTCGCAGAATCGGGCTTGTGAATTCCCGGCCCAAAATAGATGAAGTCTCTGTGCCTCTTTTGAACTGCAACTTCATTTGGAGGATTGGCAAAAATCAATAAGGGGCCGTCCTTCCCGACCGGCTCAAGGCTCAGTTTCTGAGGTACACCAAGAGTAAACGAAATTTCATTATCCCCGTAAGCAAGGTTTTTGATTCTTAAGGTATCAGGACGAATTACTAAATTGTTAAAGGTCTTTCTATAGCCGTTGCCTACCTTTATGGACCGAATCTTGACTTCCATCGGCCCAGACACATCAAAACTC
>DOWV01000296.1 GCA_003519375.1 Bacteroidota bacterium | reverse complement strand
GCGCCGACCTCTCCTCGGACGATAACCGTCACGAACGCGCTCCCTATCTCAACTCTCTTCACAAACTCCACGTTCGCCGTCTTGAGCATGGCGTCGATGGCTTGTATCGCTCCGGTGTTTCCGCGCGTTTCCACAAAACCCAAGGCTACTCGCGACATTGGACCTCCGTTAGTTTGTTTTTGAAATGTTCTTCAATTTCAGATTCTTTTTCTTCATCATTTCTCTCGCACCAGGTGTAACGACTGTTCCGCACGGGACAACGATTTCTTTGACTTCCGGCCCCAGCGATGCAATGTGGCTCTCAAGGAGCACCGGGCTCCGAAAGCCACTCATATCGACAACATGGACAGCCGTGTTCGCCATATTCGCCACGTTCGCCACGTTCGATAGAGATGCGGCAGGCTCGGAGCTCCTCTGCGGCGAACCGAACTTCACCCTCACCCCTCGCCTTGAGAGCTCGGCCAGTACTTCGGCCACGACTTTGTTCACCAATTCTTTCATGGAAAGGTTCATCGCTGATCAGCGCGAGGATTGCTTTTTCTGTAAACGAAAGATGATCCGGCAGAGACCGAATCAACGATACCCACGATCGTATTGTCAGTTGCAACGTTGGTCGTTTTCGCCGTCATTCGCGCGGAGGATGAGGCGCAGAGGAGCACTATGTCTCCATCCCCCGCATTGACAGTGTCGATGCACGCTGCCGACCTGCCCGTGTCAGAGAGCTTCTCGTCGAGATAGCTCACAACCAGGATCGGCAAACCCTCGACGTTCCCTTCCTTCTTGGTCGAGATGACCTTTCCGATTACTTTTCCGATTTTCATATACCGGTTCCCATTTTGCCCAGGAATTCGACAAATGTCTCGTCTCTGACATTCGCCGCGTTTGCGTCATCCGTGTCCAGATGGATCTGCAACTTCCAGTTGTCGTTCGTACGCACGAGAACGTTCTCAAAAACTGTCGGCTTCTCGCCCCCGATTCGCACCCTGCAGAAATCCCCCTCCTTCACTCCAAGCCGGGCCGCCTCGCTCGTCGGCATATGGAGATGCCGGTTGGCGACAATGGCGCATTTTTCCAGGTAGAGCGAGCTATTCGGTCCTACCAGCGTAAGCGGCGCGGCATTTTTAAGGTTGCCGGAGTTGGTGACGGGCGGATCGATACCGAGGAATACCGCATCAGTAAGGGAGATTTCAACCTGGTCGTAGTTTCTGAGCGGACCGAGAATGCGAACGCCGGGAATACTCCGAAGCTTCGGTCCAACAATCGTCAACGTGTGCTTCGAGGCGAATTCGCCCGGCTGATAGAGAGGGCGCATTGATTCAAACTCAGCCCTGTCGCCGAAGAGCTTCTGAAAGGTCGTTGAAGTCAGATGAATGTGGCGGTTTGAAATGCCGAGCGGTATGCGCTGAGAGTGCGGGCCTGATTCCTCAATGGGTTGTTTCGTATCAGGCTCGGACGATAGAACGGCGTGAATCGACTTTACTATAATATCAATGAGTTCATCATGCGGGACAGAGACCGGCCTTTTCGCACAAGAGCATCGCTCATTCGTGTTCAATCTCTGGAACTCCTGCCGTGTTCTAGAACTGGCGGCAACAATACGGTGCGGGGGGGAATACTGCGGACGAGCAATAATTCAGCATAACGACGTGAATTCGTCCGTTTCCAATCTGTTAATGTATGACGTAAAAGTCAACCTGGTGAATAATCGATTCCTGAGAATAGCATCGTGAGTTGTTGACTGTAGGAAAAGTCCCGCGTGCAGCGACAGGCTGAACCGAGTGAAATCCCGAATTCAAACAATTTCCCGTGCCGCGCGGGAGACGTTTCACTAACGCAACAGGAACTCGAACGTCCTGCCTTCGACAAATCGCTTGTTGGCAACGGAGTGAATTTCGTCCGACGGAAAGGAGTTCAGGAAACCGAAGCTACAATCTGAATCTTACACCCAGGAACGAGGTGAGCACCGCTGGAACGCCCGGGATCAGGCTATAGTGGAATTGAAGTTCGTCATTGATCTTATAGAGGTATTCAAACTGGAGGCCGTACCAGATGAATCTGTATTGCCATTTTCCGCTGACGCGTTCTCCATAGAAGTCGTCCCAGACATATTCACGGAATTTGTGCCAATCTTCTCTGATCAGAAACGTGGGTCCCAAGCCGGCATTGATCGAGTGACGATCGTTGCTCCAGATGACACCTCTGACGCCCAGATGGACAAATCCGGCGTCCACAAATGCACAATCTTTGTAGTAGGCAAGCGCCGACCTGAAGAAAAATCCGTCACGAAACTGATAATCGTAATTCAGGGCCAGCCCGAGCTCGAACACTCCATAACCCTGCTGATCGATTTTCAGCGGATAGACTTCCGGGTAGTCGCCGCCGCCAGGATGGTAGGTGAAGCCGATCCACTGGACGGATATTGATTGCACGGGCCAGTTGGTGGACTGAGAGCGTTCGGAAGTTTGTCCGGGGGAACGGTGACTGATGAGTCCGATGAAGAGAACGATGATGACGAGTTGAGCGAGCTGTGCCATAGCAAATCGGCTCTCCGGGGATGTTGAGAGAATCAATCACGGACCGACAGCGTTCCGTTGAGCGGTGTTGTGAGAAGTCAGCGTACAGCGCAAAGGACTGTCGGAGACGAATCGAACGGTGCTCCGGTGGGAGCGGGAGGAATATCCCGCACCAAAACTAGCTCAGATATTTTCGAGAGTCAAGGGGGGAACCAGCATCAGTATGTCAGGGGGGGTGGGGGTTAGCGAACCAGCCTCTTGTATTTGATCCGGTGCGGCTGGTCGGCTGCAATTCCCAATTTCTCCTTGCGGTACGCCTCGTATTCCGAATAATTCCCGTCAAACCAGTTTACCCTGCTGTCTCCCTCGAACGCCAGGACATGCGTCACGACGCGATCGAGGAACCAGCGGTCGTG
>DOWV01000081.1:10423-11436 GCA_003519375.1 Bacteroidota bacterium | reverse complement strand
GCTCCCGACGCCTACGGGCTTGCCCGGGGTCCCAACGTGCGGGTGGTCGCCATTGTTCGAGATCATAGTCGATACCAGTCTGTGGCGACCTGTAATGGACCAGATCGAATCCCTAAGTAGTCTGCGGCGCTGGAGTAATACCACTCCTCGGGGGCGGATACGAGCCCGGCCTTGACCGGATTGTTGTGTATGTACTCGACCTTAGTCACAAGCATGGCATCATCGTGGATCACGATGTCGTCAAATCTGTCCATCCAAAGTTTGAACCTCTGTTGCTTCTTCCGCTCCACTTGTTCCGCGTTTCTGCGCAGTATTTCAACGAAGCCACTCTGCCTCTCTCGCTGAAGTTGTATGCGAATCTTGGTTGACGTGAATTTCTTGAAGTCTCTCATGAGATCCGAGAGGCTCTCACCCACGGGCATAGCTGGAATGAGGTGAATGTGATTGGGCATGAGGACGTATGCCAGAAGGGGCGCGCGATGTTCCCGCAGAACGTAGCGTAGAGCTCCAACGAGGATGTCATAATATTGTTCGCCGCACGAAAAGATCGGTGCGAACTCGACCACCGTCGTCGTGACGAAGAACGTGTGGCCTTCCTTGGCAAACATCGAGCGACCCCTTCGGCCCATCCCGTTTCTCCAATCATCCGCAAGGGAAGTAATTCGGCGCGGTGGTCTTCTGGCGACACCATCACTGCCTGGTGACTCTAAAGTCGAGTCCTGGCTTCCAATACTAAGGGGTTTCTTTTCGAGATCTAAGGAAAAACGGTTTGCGGTTTATGCACGTTGAAGTACCAGGTCTCGTCGCGGCGTGTTGACATCCCGGATTCGTTTCCGTCAGGACGAAAGTCCTGACGGCGGAATGAACACGATCGCGAAAGAGAAACTCGCCGTGCTAGAAGATCTTCAGTAATCGGTAGCCGTCGAGTGTCCGCCACGTAACCGGGGCTCAGGTAAACAGAGCCGGTGTCGGGAGTTTGCTCCCGACACTCACGGAATGTCGTTGTGGTCTAG
>DOWV01000081.1:7093-10247 GCA_003519375.1 Bacteroidota bacterium | reverse complement strand
ATGAATGCCGGCGTCAGGAGTCCCGCGAATCGGTCCCGCATTTCAGGATCCCGCCACTGAGCGGGATCCCCCGCCTGCCCTCGAAGAACTACAACGGCGAGCAGGCAAAGTGCGGGAGATGCCACAATACGGCATTTGCTCCTGACGCCTACGAGCTCAGATAGGGCGGGGATCGATCAGGAAAGCGTCATCGGACGATGATCGCCTGCGGATTGGTGACCTGCATGTACTTCTTCGCTGCCGCTTTCACATCTCCCAGCCTGACGTTCCGCAGCCGGTCAAGAAATCGCGCATCGTATGTGAAGTCATTGAAGAAATAGGCAGAATACCCGAGGTAGTACGCCTGATTGATGCTCGAGAGCCGACGGAACATCATGCGTCCGAGGTACATATTGACCGCCTTTTCCAGGTCGTCTTGCTTCAGCGAGTCGAGACTGCCCGCCTGGAAGAAGCGAGGATATTGAGGCATGAGTACGCCGACATTCTGCGGCCGTGTGCCTTGTGAAACGAAGAAGAGCGCCTTGTCCTTGATGACATCGATGCCCGCACTGATGTTGTACGCCATTCCCTGCTTCTCGCGGATATCGAAAACAATCCGCTCCGACAAAATGAGCGAGAGGGCCTGAAGAACCGGTGCATCATTCGGGTCTATGGCCCGGACGAATCCCCAGAAAACGTACGACCTTTCGCCGCCGATCGTTCTCTCGATGCTCCCGGCTTTCGCCGGCAGGAGCAATGTCGGTGTGTAAACCGGTGGCTCGCCGGCCACGGGAGAGAAGCCGACCTCCTTGAAGAGGAGATCAATGCTCTCGGGAGCAGAGGGGGAGACAATTGAAATAATCATGTTGGAGGGGGCGAAATACTCCTTCGCGAATGCGATGGTATTCTGGTACGTCAGTATTGAGGGTCCTCCCGCATAGAGATTACGCTCGTACAATACGGAATCCCGAAGTGCGTCGAAAAGCTTCCTCGATTTGTCTCCCCCCATCATCATCGCTTCGTTTCCTTTGAATTTCTCGACCGCCCGCTTGAACTCGTCTTCCGTCGGAACAAAGTCTTTGAATTGACTATTGAGGTAGGCGATAGCTCCCGGAACGTCGTCTGCTAATCCTTCGACACGGATATACCCGAAATCCGGATGAAGGTAGATATCATCCATCGGGATAAACGGATTATCGTTGACGGTGAAGCTGAAGCCGAAGCGGCCGCTTGCTTTCTGATTCGCGTCCGATTTAAGCCTGTCGTTGAGGCATTCGTGAAGGATCTTCGATGCGTCCTTTCCGTATTTGAACTCGAACGCCGCTTTGTGCTTCACCAGATAGTGAATCGCCAATAGCCTGTTCGCATCGTTTTGAGCGACGATCAGGTTCTTGCCTGAGGCGTCATTCTTGAACTGCTCCGCGGATCCCGAAGCGTCCATGCGGGAAGTGTCTTTCTTCGCGGCCGGAGACTGAACGAGCACAAAAGGATGCGGACCCAGCTTCAGTCCCGCCAGATCCTTCGCTGCATCGGTGAGATTATCCCGCCCGTAGGCCGAAAGTACAGCCTCGATTCCTTCCTTGGCCAAAGCGTCGGCATTGTAAATCCCGAACATGTGGGGTTTCTCGATGTTCCTCGCGAACTCCGTCCGCGTCTTCGTCAGCTCTGCAGCCACCGTCTCGGCCGGCAGGTCGAAACTGAGTCCGGAGAGCTCGCTCGTCAGCGCGCTCAGGAGTGAATCCTCATCAACACGCGTTTTCAGAATGAGCGTTGCCTCGAGGAAATCGCTGAACGGTGACAGCCTTGTGGTAATCTTGAGGGATTTCACGCTCTGATGGAATCTCGTTTTCAATGAAGCCTGTAGGCGCTCTTTGGCTTTCTCGGTGACGTAGGTAAGGAGCTGCATGAACTCCTGCGGCCTGCCGGAAGGGAGCGCGTAGAAAACTCTCATTACAAAATCGTCTCCATCATACTGCCGGTGCTCGACAGTGATCCCGGGAGCTGCTTCCTGCGGGCGTTGAAATCCGGTCGCCCACTCGGGATCCGACGCCCGGCGCACCTGTCCGGGACTCGCCTTGCCGTAGATCTCTTTTATAAGCGCGAGCATCGCGCTTGTCCGGAATTTGCCGATGACGCTGAGGATCATGTTGTTCGGCACATAATTGTTCTTGTAGAAGGTGTTCACGTCGTCGCGGGAGAGGGCCTGGATAGTCGAGTACGTGCCGAGCGTCGGCAGTGAAAGGGCATGGCCCTGATAGAGCATCGACAGCGTATTTCGCTCGAGCTGTTCCTGGGGGTCAGCGAGGCTCTTGGAGATTTCCTCCAGGACAATTCCCTTCTCTTTCTCAAACTTGTCCGAGGGCAGCGTGGAGCGGAACAACATATCGGCTTGAATCTCCATCCCTTTCCTGATGTTCTCCGCCGGCGTGACCATCATGTAGTTCGTATAATATTCCGCGGTCGTTGCGTTGTTGTAGCCGCCTATGCGGTCGACATCGTCGTAAAGTTGCTTTTGAGATCGGGTTGTCGTCCCATTAAAGAGGAGATGCTCGAGCATGTGACTCATACCGCTGGTCGAAAAAGTCTCGAACGCAGATCCCACTTTGACTACAACGTTGACGCCCACCATCGGGAGCGCCGGATTCTCGATAAGGAGCACCTTCATGCCGTTGTCGAGCTGATAGACGCTGACGCCCTTCGGGAGAGGGCGGACTTGCCGGTCATTGGAGTGCTTCCCCGCCGCGTAACTCTGGTCGGATTGCAGGAGAACGCAGCAAACAACAAGGGTTACAGCCATAATAATAATCTTCCGCACTTCGGTGCCTCCAGCATTGATTGAGAATGATTGGCTCGCTCTTAGAAGATAGCATAGCGCGAGTCTGCAATCAATGTGAAAACGCGGTGAAGTGATTCATTGCGGTTCCAGGAGTTTCCTGCCGACAACTACAAACTCGCGGTCCGCACAGAATACCGTCAGGAAGGAGGAAGTCCTCACGGCATAGGTCGATGATTGCGAAGTGAGGGCAATAGTGCAAGTGCCCGCAACCTAATCCGGGCCCAAGTCTTGCAAGGTGGCGGTCACGTCTCGGCGCAAATAGGTGACCGGCACCCACGTCAATGCGCAGCGAGGTGACGGTCACCCGCGATGTTGCATCCCTTCAGGCGGAGCTAAATG
>DOWV01000081.1:3888-7006 GCA_003519375.1 Bacteroidota bacterium | reverse complement strand
CTTCAGGCGGAGCTAAATGAACTGGAAACAACGGTAGGAGTGTAACAGGCCCGGCATGAGGTGTCAATGTGGAGCAGCAGCGGATTTGCGGAGATCACACTTCGAAGACGCTGGGGGGGAGTTGAGATTGACGTATGATCGACTTGAGCGTGCCGCGCTTGATCTCGTTGTGATCAGGCACGATGACGGTGATAGTGGAATCGTGTGTCTTCTTCTGCATCACGATGTGGCTGCCTCGCTGCCGGGCCATTCTGCGCCGGTGTCGGGAGTTTCCTCCCGACACCCACGCGATTGTAATGTTGCCGAAGTACCGTCAGGACAGAAAAAGTCCTGACGGCGGAGCTGACCGCGGAGAGGACGGGGCTCGATCCCGTGTGCCGGATTCCCGACGCTGTGATGACAGCACAGTGCCTTGACCAATTGAGGCTGCCTCTCCCTTCGCGTTACATCCCAGCCCGTAGACGGACTACTTCGCTTTCGGCCCTGTGCATCCGCAGAAGAACTGAGCTCGGTGGATATGAACAAAAAAAGGGACAATCTTTTGAATTGTCCCTTCCGGGCAAATGCCTGATCGAGCATTGGCACTGTGCTGTCGAGAGATAAGATACAGACCTGCTGTGAGTATGTCAAACCCTTTTGAATCTGCCGCTTTGCAGGAAGGGTCTTTATCTTTCGGGTCTTAGTTGAGGATGGATGACCGCGCCGTATCCGCGATTGGATGTATCCGTTCCCACCTCACCGCATCGGAGTTTCTCAGAAGCCGCAGAGACGTTCCTTTGTATGATATCTTCTCGTAGTGGGTCTCTGACCACGCACTGAGGTCCTGCCCGAGCCAGCCCACGACCTGGACATACGTGGGTCTCAGAACCTTGATTGAGTAGTTGAGGTCAAACTTGTTGTGGCCGGGAACGCTTTCCATGCCGTTCCAGGCAGCCCTGCCGGAAACGTCGGGTGATAACCGGGCGACATACGCATCATTCTTTCCCAGGAAGTCAATCGCCGCCTTCCCCGTGTAGTAGGGAATAGTCCCGGCGCTCGTTACCCCGACGGTTGCTTTTTCGGTTGTTAATTCATTCAGTGCGATTGCCGTATTGATGCAGGATTCGTTGTCTACTGCCGTGTATGGCCGGGCGATGAAGTAGATTTCTTGCATGAAGCCCGAATTCGCGAGGATCAGGGCGACGAAGGTTACCGCAATCACCGCTTCCAGGACGAATCGCGGAGGCATGATCGGTCTGGCGATCGCGGCTCGGGCATACGAAGCTGCGCCGCTGAAGTAGGAGGTCATGGAGAATACGGCCTTCACGAACAACAGAAAGAGAATCGGCATCACGGGAGCGATGAGACGCCAGTAAGTCCAGGGATCCCCTCCGATCCAGATTTGGTAGAAAATTGCAGCGAGTACGAGGACGAGAAGGAATAATGTTCGCTTATGGAAGTTGAGCATCAGGTCGACGATCACAACAATCAAGGGAAAGGCAATCGTCAGCAGGAAAGGGGTCACGAAGCCGAAGCCATTCCGGATTCGCATCAGGCTTGACATCCCCGTGAGTTTCAGGTAGTACGTGTTTGGCAAGAGGTCCCCATAATACGCCCATCGGAACGCTTCCTGACCTCCCAGAAAGATCAGGTACACGATCAAGGGAGTCACCATCTGTGAGATGGCCGACTTCACTCCGCGAGAACCGGACGATTCCACTGCCACGTAAGAGAATATGATGACCGTGAAGATCAGGCTATCCGGTCGGGTGAGGAATGCCAGACCGAGCGAGATTGCAGTCAGGAGCAGTTGACCCGGCTCGTTTGTCTGGGTGTGCTTCAAGGCGAAATAGACCCCGCTGAGCAACAAGAATGCAAGGAGTCCTGTCTCCATGCCCATCAATGTCCAAAAGGCGAGGGGGTAATATCCGAGAGCGCAAACGAACGAGAGGATGAGAATAGAATGGCGGTGTGCGGAATCGCTGCTGACGAGGAGGTTTGCGATTTGCATGGCTCGAAAGGCAATGGCAATGGCGACCACGATGCCGAGAACCTGGATGGCAAGTGCAGCGGAGGATTTGTCGAAAATCAGAGTAGCGACGGACATCACGAGGGTCATGAGGAAATTCGAGTAGCCTTCGATCCGCTCGCCTGCATTCCATACGAGTCCGGCCCCGCTGGAGAAGTTCCACGCATAGCGCATGGAAATCATCGCGTCATCAAAGAGGCAGAAGTACCGTTTTCCGTCGATGGCGATTGCCGATGACCTGTAAATAAACGCGAGACTCCAGAAGACAAAACAGGTCGCCAATCCGCGTACGACCCAGATCATTGAAGCGCGCCGATTGTGCATTCGTCCTTCCTTCGTTTGGCGGTTGCCGACGACCAAACATACCGAAGTGATGGGGTATTATCAAGGAGGCGCAGGGCCGGCAGATTCGATTCTTGTTTCTTCTTCCTAATCACCGTATCTTACAGTTACCCTAGACAGCAGAAAAGGCTGTCGAATAAACTGTCGAAAGCTCCACTTGTTTTTCGATACTTTCAGCTCATCAGCAAACCTGTGGTTTTTGAAGCATGGCAGGTAGCCGGTAAAAACAAGCACGCTTCCCAAAGAACAGAGCAACGGCATGGCGAATCCCATCAAACGTTTCTCGCTTACACCTCGCGAGGCTGCAGCAAAGGCTTTGATAGCCGACCAGCTCAGGACGAACCCCCGCGGCCCGTGGGTGAATGGCAAGAAGATGGTCCTGCCGGTGCCAAGAGCTGCGACCTCGCGCAGCCGCAAGAAGCGATGACCGAGATCTCGACTTGCGTGAGGGGAGGCAGTAAGTTTTGTTAAAACCTCAGCCCTTCGAGCGTTCCGCATCGTATTTAAGCCGCTTTTCCACTCTTTCCTCAGTAGGCGTTTCAACACCCACCATTCCCGCAATTCCTGTCCTTCACTGAGAACGGGTTCCCAAACTCCAAACACCTGCGATAGACCACCGGCTTGCCGCGCTTCGTTTTCTTCTCATTGAGCTTCAAGACATGAATCTTACTATCCCCGGTGTCAGGAGTTTTCTCCTGACACGCACGGGCACATGGTGCAAGTGCCCGCCACCTAATCCAAGCTTCAGCCGCGCGAGGTGGCGGTCAC
>DOWV01000081.1:0-3838 GCA_003519375.1 Bacteroidota bacterium | reverse complement strand
CAGGCGGAGCTAAATGAACTGGAGACAACGGGAGGAGGGTAACAAGCCAGGGAGGAGGTGTCAACGTGGAGTTGCAGCGGATCTGCGGAGATCACACTTCGAAGTCGCTGGGAGGAACTTGCGATTGACGGATGATAGACTTTAGCGTGCCGCGTTTGATCTCGTTGTGATCGGGCGCGATGACGGTGACAGTGGAATCATGTGTCTTCTTCTGCATCACGATGTGGCTGCCTCGCTGCCGGACAATCTTGAACTCATGATTTGTGAGAATAGCGCAAACTTCCTTGCCGGACAGGATGCGGAGCTTACCCAACGGGCTACCTCGAGCCGCGTAATGAAGATCTCATTGTGCAGCCGATGTTGGATCTCCTGGCGGGAGGCCGTTTCAAAAAACAGCTCGATGGCTTCCTTCAAATTCAGGCGGGCTTCCTCGACAGTCTTCCCTTGACTGGCTATATCTATCTCAGGGCAGAGAGCCACATAGGAATCATCCTCGCGTTCAATAATTGCTGTAAATTGCTGCGTATTGTTCATGTTCGTTTTCCTCCTGCCGAATCAAGCTACGACAAATCCAGCAAAAACGCCACATCCGTCACTGAGAGGGCGTCCTTCATCGTGTATATATCATGAATAAGGACGCCTTCGACCGGCATTGTGATATCCTTCCGTTGTGAGATGAGTGATTGATTTGGAGACAACGGGAGGAGGGGAACGGGCCTCGAACGAAGTGTCAAGATCGAAATGGACGTCATTCCGCGCCGGTGTCAGGAGTTTGCTCCTGACACCCACGGGGAAATGGTTCCGTCAGGACCCCCGCCACACCGCCACAAAGAAGGCGGTCAAGAAAGCACGGCGGGTGAAAAAGTCCTGATGGCGGATGCAGCTGAGCTGAAATCGATGGATGTTTGGTATTAGGCTGATCTGGAGAGCAGATGGATCGCCGGCACAAGAAGGATTTTGCAGCTCGAGGTTGTCACAGCAGCAAGGAACTTCTTCAATTGGCTTTTACTTGAGGGATGACGCCCGCGCCGAATCCGTGGACGCTCGAATCAGTTGCCACCGGACCGCGTCCGAGTTCTTGAGAAGTCGCAGGGTCGTTCCTTTGCACGGCGAACGGGGACAATGGACGAGAAAGACGAGAGTCACAAAGTCGAAAAATCAGAACAGGAATCCGGCGAGCACTCGCGGCAATGAGCTCGACGCCAGAATGTGTCTCCAAGTTCCCCACACAGAATTTCTGACTTTTGAGATATTCTTGTTGACACTATCCCGAGGATGGGCTACATTTGGTTGAGAATTGGCAACTATGTTGCCATACTCACACAGCACCGTTGACGTCTTACCGACCATTTCTCGCTGAGAATAGTTCCTGTTTCTTTTTTACGCATTCTGTCCGTACTCGGTTCGCCCGTCACACGAATCTTTGCACGGTAAGAGAGATCAGCTCTCTGGCCTCTGAAATCCCTGTTGGCCAGGCACGCGTTACGCCTGTGCCCCATAGATCTTCAGACACAACATCAGTGTCGATCATAGACGGAAAGAAGGGACAAACACCCATGAAACTCCCCCAAGTCAGACTATTCCCTGTTCTCGTAGCGTTTGCCCTGATCCTTCCTATGCGATCGTTGGCGCAGCAGGTCTTTGTTTACTCTTGGGGATTGGCCACTCCCAACGCCGATCGCAATCTCTGGAATTGGAATGCCGGCACGAAGACGGCCACACTTCTTGGAGATTTGCCAGTCGGTACCAGTATCAGGGTCCTTGAGTCGGGCTTGACGCTGGATGGGGGCGGGCACACATTGAGCGGAACAGATTACCAACACGGGATTGGAATATCAGTTTCACTTGTTGGCGATGCTAAAGGGATTCAAAACGTCACGGTGAAGAACTTTGTGATAAAGGATTTGTACAAAGGTATCCAGTTCAGCGGGTGCCTGAACTCTTCGATTACACAGAATACGTTTACGAATACATGGCAAGCCATCGCTCTCTTCAACAGCGATGGAAACACCATACAGGAAAATAGTGGCAGCGGAAATTCGTCGAGGGAGATCTTCCTTCACATTTCGAGCGGAAACCTCATCGCAAATAACACTCTCACGACTCCGAAGAGTCAAATCTATCTCCAGGAGGCGAGCAGCAACAACATTATCAGGGGCAATACTCTCAGTGGGGGAGGTGTGCCTGGAAGCATCGGGATTGAGATTGGATATGCATCGATTCCCAACAAAACTCCTTGTATCAACAATTCCTTCTATGACAACAACATCGTGGGCAATGCTTACGGGGTGTATATATGGCAACCAAATACGGGGAACGAATTCTATCACAACAATTTTGACGGCAATGGGAATCCGCTGGCCACATACCCCGCCGGCAATGTATTTTATCTGGATCCGCCGATCGGGGGGAACTACTACAGTAATCATTCCAACGTCGACGTGAACAAGAATGATTTTGCGGATAGCCCGTACCGCAATGATAACTATCCGTGGGTCGAAAAGAGCGGCTGGCTGGATCGCACACCAACGGCGAATGCGGGACCTGATAGAACAATAGGCCCGGGCGGGACGATTCAGCTGGATGGCAACGCGTCGTCAGATCCTGAAGGACAGCCGCTCACGTATTCCTGGTCCGTTGCTGCGAAACCTGCGGGTTCTACAGCGGAGTTGACAAATGCGACGTCAGTGAATCCGACGTTCCATCCCGACAAGGGAGGGCAGTACACGATCCGGCTGACTGTCAGCGACGGAAGGCATACCAGCGCCCCGGCTGAAGTACGGATCACAGTCACAAACACTCGTCCGACGGCAATCATAACCTATCAACAGCAAACAGAGGATATTGTCTCTGTCCCGATACAGCTTGATGGCGCCGGATCCTCAGATCTCGACGGACAGGCCTTGACCTACAAGTGGACTTTTGTCTCAAAACCGGCCGGATCAGCTGCGCAGTTTTCGGATGCTTCAATAGTGAGTCCATCTTTTGTCCCCGATCTTCCGGGTGACTACACGGTTCAATTGGTCGTCAACGATGGTTTCGATGACAGCGTCCCTGCATATGTGACGATCAGCATCCACAGCCGTGCTCAGGCTGTTGAGACACTGACTGAGACGACTCAGACTCTTATTGCAGATGCCGGACTCTCAAGTGGTGAAGCGACGTCATTGCTGTCGAAGCTTGATGGCGCTCTTGGAAAACTGAATGAAGTCGCGCAATTGGGGTCATCTGCTCCGGGCAATACAAGCAGCAATCTCTATACGACAGCTCAGAATAAGCTCGATGCTTTTGTCAATCAACTTGACGCTCTGGTCAACTCCGGGAGAATTTCGGAGGCTTCTGCGGATGCGCTGCGGACGCAGGTCCAGGCGATCATCAACACGTTTCCAGGATCCTCCGACAATCCGGGAAACGGCCCGAAGCCGAAAGGAACGGATGCTTCATTTCAGGCTGAAGGCCCTGCAGGCGAAATTGAGAGTCATGATTTCGGTCTGATGCAGAATGCACCAAATCCGTTCAATCCATCCACAACCATCGAGTATACCGTGCCAGAGCTTTCTTCGGTATCCCTGAAAGTGTACGATCTGAGTGGCCATGAGGTAGCGAATCTTGTCGATCGCGAGCAGCAGCCTGGTCGATATCAATTCCGGTTCGACGGATCGCATCTGCCGAGCGGTGTCTACATCTACAGGCTCCAGGCAGGGAAGCTCACCATATCGAAAAAACTGGTTAATAGTAAGTAGACCATCCTGAATCGTAGCTGATTTCACGAGGCGACCTCGAGATGCATCGGGGTCGCCTTTGTTTTGGTGAGCCCGGCAGGGCGCATTTGCTGGGG
>DOWV01000385.1:11081-11424 GCA_003519375.1 Bacteroidota bacterium | reverse complement strand
TCCCGGTCTTCACATTCTTCAACCGCACGCCTGTAAGCGATTTCCTGCCCCCTTCATTCTTACCGAGGACCTCTTCAACAACCGAGTCCCACATGAATTCAATCTTGGGATTGCTCGTTGCCCGCTGCTGCATGACCTTCGAGGCACGCAGCTCCTGCCGGCGATGGACGATCGTGACTTTCGAAGCGAACTTCGTCAGGAACGAAGCCTCTTCAATAGCGGTGTCTCCCCCGCCGACCACCACGACGTGCTGGTTCTTGAAGAAGAATCCGTCGCAGGTAGCACAAGCCGAGACGCCATAGCCCATGTACTCGGATTCCGACGGAATATTAAGAAGCTTGGC
>DOWV01000385.1:10557-10877 GCA_003519375.1 Bacteroidota bacterium | reverse complement strand
TTCTGCGCCTGCTGGCGGATCTTGTCCATGAGTTCGGGACCCATGATCCCGTCAGGGAATCCCGGGTAGTTTTCAACCTCCGTGGTAATCGTCAATTGACCGCCGGGCTGAATCCCTTCGAAGACGATAGGGTTCAAACTCGCCCGTGCCGCATAGAGTGCCGCTGTGAGGCCTGCAGGACCGGAGCCGATGATAATGACTTTGTGAGTGTTATCGGGCATAGTGCGTACGTGTCAGAAGTATTTGAGTATGAATGTATGTAAGTATTGAAGTATGTGAACGGTGGAATGTTGGAATGATTTGGCGATTGAGCCATCGGG
>DOWV01000385.1:9020-10475 GCA_003519375.1 Bacteroidota bacterium | reverse complement strand
CATCGGGCCATCGGGCCATCGGGTCATCGGGTCATTTAGTGAATTAACCAATTAACCAAGTAACCAAGTAACCAAGTAACCAACTAACCAATTAACCAATTAACCAGCCGCCTTTCCCTCCCGCACCGCCCTCACATTCCTCACCAATCCTTCTCGTTTAGTTCTCTTCACCGGGCTTCGTTTGAAGCGCTCGGAGAATTCTTCGCTTGACAGCGTTCCCAGTTCGTTCAAATCCGGAGTGACGTTGCTGCTTCTTGGAGCAAACGAATTGTCCTCCGTCTGCCGCTGAAAACGGTTCCAGGGACACACATCCTGACAGATGTCGCAGCCGAAGACCCAGTTATCAAGATACGGCTTGAGCTCGTCTGAGAATTCGCCTCGGTGCTCGATTGTAAGGTACGAAATACACTTGTTTGAATCGAGCACATACGGTTCGACGATCGCATCGGTCGGGCACGCTTCAATGCACGCTGTGCACGAACCACAGAAGTCGGCCATCGGCTCGTCATACTCAAGCTCGAGATCGACGATGATCTCGCCGAGGAATATCCACGAACCGTACTCCTTCGAGATGACATTGGTGTGTTTTCCGAGCCATCCGACGCCCGCCCGAACAGCCCATGCTTTGTCCATGACCGGGCCCGTGTCCACGTAAGACACAGCGTTTGCATCTGGCCGCTCTGATTTGATGCAGCGAACCAGCTCTTGGATTCGCGGCGTCAGCACCACGTGATAGTCATCCCCCCAGGCATATCGTGAAATCTTCGCTTTTTCCGGGTCTACGGAGTGAGCTGATGGCGTGTAGTAGTTTGTAGCGAGGGATATGACCGATTTCGCGTTTGGAACGATAGCCTGTACATCAGTCCGCTTTTCGGGATCACGAGCCATCCACGCCATCGAGGCGTGGTATCCCTTTTTCAGCCAGGCCTCCAGCTTTGCCCCTTCTTCATTGAGCTTTTGTGCGCGCGCGATGCCGACCTTTGAGAAGCCAAGTTCGCGGGCTTTTTCCTTTACCAGACCTGTCAGGGTCCGAGTCGATGTTACTGCATCGCCCAATCCGGCTCACCTGTTGGGGCTTCAATGTGAATTTCGTTTCCGATGACCTTAACCGCGTAGGTCTTAAGCCGTCCGCCGCCGACGGTCGCTTTCCCGGTAGCGAGGTCAAATGTCCAGCCATGCATCGGGCACGTGATCTCGTGCTCATGCAGAATGCCTTCGTGCAGTGCTGAAAAGTGCTGATGAGGGCAATCGTTCCCGACGGCAAGGAATTGTTCGCCGACAGCAAACAATGCTATGTCAGTATTCTCGATCGTTACACGTTTCGATCGCTTCACGGCAAAATCACTCACTTCCGCCACTTTCACAAAGCGCGTCATGCTTCTCCACGTAGACTTGAACCACTCTCAAGGATCTCTTTGCGCCCCTTCGCGGTCTTCCCTGCCCCGACGTCTTTGT
>DOWV01000385.1:2440-8889 GCA_003519375.1 Bacteroidota bacterium | reverse complement strand
CGTCTTTGTCGGGGGCGGTTAAATATAACCGCAAAGGGCCGATTCGAACTAAACCTCAAAAACGGATCTTGGAGCTAGAGTCATAGCATTACTCGTTGGTCGACCACAAATCCCTTCTCTGACGCCTTTAGCGTAATGGCTTCCGTCGAAGGATCGTGCTCAAGATAAAGAATCCACTTATCCTCGTACGCCCTTCCGAAGATCTCCTTCTTTTCCTCAATGGTGACAAGCGGGCGGACATCGTAGCCCATCACGTACGGCCATGGAATGTGCGTGGTCGTCGGCAGGAGATCGCAGCAGAAGAGCATTGATGTTTTCCCGTCCGAGATTTTAGGCAATTGCTGGGAGTTCGTATGACCGTTGGTGACGAGCAATTCGATCCCTGGGAATATCTCACATTCACCATCCACAAGTTCAAGCACCTTATGTTCCATCAGCGGCATGTAGTCATCCCGCATGAAACTTCCCCTGTCCTTCTCGGTGGGATTCTGAGAAAGTTCCCATTGTTTCCGCTGCACATAGTATCGCGCGTGCGGAAATGCGGGAACGAGCTTTCCGTTTTCCATCGTCGTGGAGCCGCCCGCATGGTCAAAATGGAGATGCGTCAGAATGACATCGGTGATATCGGCGGGCGCCACGCCTGCGCGCCGGAGCGACGAAAGCAAGTCTGAGTTCTTGTAGTCGAGGTTGTAGATGTCTTTGAGCTTATCCGACCATTTCGTTCCATTTCCATCATCCACCAGTATGGTTTTGCCGTTACCTTTGATGAGCCAGCAGCGGGTCGCGAGCTTGATTCTCTGGCGCTCGTCGGGCGGATTGGTCCTGCTCCAGAATACCCAGGGGACAACGCCGAACATGGCTCCTCCATCGAGCGAGAAAGAGCCGGCTTCGAGGGAGAGCACCTCATAGCTGCCAATCTTCATGGAACATGCTCCTGGTCGAGAAATTCGAAATCCGAAATGCGAAATTCGATACAAATTCAAATCCTAAGTCCGAAACGCTAACCGAATCCGAAAATCCAAACATACGGAGAGCGAGGGCAGGTGAGTGGGTGTTTCGAATTGCGCGCTTCGTGCTTGTTTGAGATTTCGATATTCGGATTTCGGGTTTTCACAGAGTGTCACCACAGAAAATAGTTGAGGTCGGCTACCGATTACCATCGGCACATGAGTGCGACGGCCGGACACCGACCTCTACAAAACTGATCGAACAATCCTATTTCCTGAAGCGTGATGTTGCCGCGCTCAGTTCCGCGAAAGCACGATCCGGGTGAATCTTCTTCGCCCGTTCGAAAAGGACCTCTTCGGTTTCGGGACGATTCGGATCGGGCACGCAGCAGTCCACAGGACAAACCGCGGCACATTGTTCTTTATCAAAGTGACCGACACACTCCGTGCACTTCTCCGGAACGATATAATAGAAGTCGTTCGAGAGCGCATCAACGTTCGCGCCGTTCAGTTCATACTGCACCCCTCCGGCATAGATCGCCGTGTTGGGGCATTCCGGTTCGCACGCTCCGCAATTGATGCATTCCTCAGTGATAAAAGTCGCCATTCAGATGTCTCCTCTAGTTAAGCAATTGACTGATCGATTCCAGATGAGAACTGGATCCTTGGTCTATCGAGAATTTCAAAGCCCTCCACTCCACGCTCCCGATTCGCCTCCAGGACTCCGAGATGACGTTGCAGAGATGCAAACAGAAGGTCTACAGAGAGGCCGCGGTGTTCAGGCCGGTAGGCCGTCAATTTTGAGCACGCTTTTGAGAGCTGGCTTCGTGCCCCTCTGAGGTTGCGATGTTCGAGGTGGTACAGGCCGACAGCTGCCTGGATCAACCCCTGGAGGAACTCGCGATCTGGCTCCCGGTACCCCTGCCAGATCTCTTCGAAACTATCGTGAGCCTCAAAGAACTTCCCCTCGTTGAACTCCCGGATACCCCGGAAAAAAAGCTCATCCATTCGAATCGAGTATAGCAAATAGAGCCAAGAAAAACAAGCATTTTGCCGCTCCCTTGATGCTCAATAAAGATAAACCACAAAGTCCCAAAGCCACAAAATGAGGAACAAAATCAGGATCTGCGGCGGCTCATAAAAAGGAATAATCAAAATCAGAGGTAGCGATGTTCTGTGATGTTCCCCTTGGCATCGTACACGTACAGCAAGGGCACTCCGGTCGGGATGTTCAACTCAATGACCTGTTCCTTCGTCAGGTTGTCGAGCTGCATGACGATCGAACGAAGGCTGTTGCCATGGGCAGCCACGAGTATGTTCTTTCCCGCGCGGATGTCGGGCATGATCCTCGATTCGAAGTACGGCAGCGTACGGGCCGCGGTGTCTTTCAAGCTCTCGCTCATCCCAAGCGGATTAAGCTCCGTGACGTCGTTCGGAGGCGGAACATCATAGCTCCTTCTCCACAGCTTCACCTGCCCGTCACCGTACTTCTTCGCCGTCTCGGCTTTGTTCAGACCTTGCAGCGCACCGTAATGGCGTTCGTTCAGTGCTTTGTCGTACTCGATCGGAATATGCTGCTGACCTGTAATCTTCAACACGATCTGCAGCGTGTCGATCGCGCGCTTGAGTACCGACGTGTAGGCTTTGTCGAATTTGTACGATTTCAGTTTTTCGCCGGCTTCATGTGCTTCCTGCTCCCCTTTCGGGGAGAGAGAGACATCTGTCCAGCCCGTGAAGCGGTTTTCAAGATTCCATTGAGATTCGCCGTGGCGAAGGAGCAGTAGATTAGGCATAATCGTTTTGATTGATAGATTGGTGATCGGTGCATGAGATGTTGGCGCCTTTCGACGGAGAGCCGAATGGTACCATTGGTCTTAAATGTACATCAAAAACATCAAATGGTAAAATATCTGGCTTCAGGATGATGAACGATAATCGCAGAAGTCGACTGCTCGGGCTCCATCTGGTATTCTTCGGTGAGAAATACTCCGATTCGCTCAGGTTTGAGAAGCTCGAAGAACTTTGCCTGGTCCTCGAGGCGGGGGCAAGCTGCATAGCCGAAGCTGTACCGGGCACCCTGATACCCCTGACTAAACAGCCGTTTGATCTCCTTTGCATCCCTGCCGGCGATCCCGAGTTCCTCCCTGATACGTTTATGGAACAATTCGGCCATCGCCTCGGCGCTTTCAACGCTCAGGCCGTGGAAATAGAGGTAGTCTTTGTACTTGTTCGCATCGAACAGGCTTCTGGAGTACTCTGAGGCTCTCTTGCCCACCGTGACCAGGTGGCATGCGAGCACATCCACGCGTCCTGAATCCACCGGGGCAAAGTAATCGGCAATGCACAAGCTGCGATCTCGAGACTGACGCGGGAAGGTAAAGCGAATCCATTCCTGTGATTTCCGATTATCGATTGATGATTGTTGATTGAAAAAGGATTCCTGGTCGTCGGCCCCCACGGGTGGATGATAGACGATCAGGTCGTTTCCTTCGGACTGACAAGGGAAGTAGCCGTAGACGACCTTGGGCTGCAGCAAGCCCTCGCGGCGGATGAGAGCCTTGAGGTTTTCGTAATCCGGATAGACCTGCTTTTCGAGTATTGCTTTGTACTCAGTTTCCGACAACGAACCCCGCACAGCACGCCATTGCCCGCGGATGAGTGCGACATCGTTCACGAACCGGAAGACCTCATCGAGCGAAACATCTTCTACGACCTTCGTGCCCCAGAACGGCGGCTGCGGAATCGGGACGTCTCTTCTGACCCCGGATTGACCGCCGCTCTTCTCACCGACTGCAATGCCTGGCAGGTGTGAGCTCTCAGCGGTGACCGCCTCATCTGCTGCAGCAAGAGCTATCTTTGCTTCAGCTCCAGTAAGCTCTTCCTCGTCGGCAGGAGCAGCGCCAACCTTCGCCCCGGGCACCGGCTTCTTCCCCAGTACCGCTTCCATATACCGGAGGCCATCAAAGGCGTCGTTCGCGTAGTAGACATCTCCTTTGTAAAGCGGACGGAGATCGCCGTCGACATATCGCCTCGTCAATGCCGCTCCGCCTAGAATCACGGGCGTATTCAGCCCCCGCTCGTTCATGACTTCGAGATTCTCTTTCATCACCATCGTTGACTTCACGAGCAATCCGCTCATGCCCAGCGCGTCGGCTTTGTGCTCCTGCACAGCCTGGAGCATGGTTTCGATTGGGCAGCGGATTCCGAGATTGATAACTCTGTAACCGTTGTTCGTCAGTATGATGTCAACGAGGTTCTTTCCAATGTCATGGACGTCCCCCTTGACCGTGGCAATAACCAACGTCCCTTTCTGCGAACCTTCTTTTTTCTCCAGATAAGGTTCGAGATACGCCACCGCTGCCTTCATGACTTCTGCCGACTGAAGCACGAATGGGAGCTGCATCTGACCCGAACCAAATAACTCACCAACCACTTTCATCCCGTCAAGCAGGATCGTATTGATGATATCAAGCGCCTGATATCGCTTTAATCCTTCATCGAGATCGGTTTGAAGTCCGACCTTGTTTCCTTCAATGATCCGGTTCTTCAGCCGCTCCTCGATCGTCTTCGGCTCGCCGGCGGTTTCTTGCTTTGCCTCGCGCTTCTCACCGGCAAAGGCAGCCATTAACTCGGTCAAAGGATCATAGATACAGCGACGATCCACCGCTTCACCTTCGAACCGCCGCCCATCAAATACCAGCTCCCGGCACAGCTCCCGGTTCCGTTCGTTTATCTTGAAGAGTGGCATGATTTTCGAGGCGTGCACGATCGCCATATCGAGCCCCGCTTCGACGGCGTAGTGGAGAAAGACGCTGTTGAGCGCGTGGCGAATGCCCGGCGCAAGTCCGAACGACACGTTACTGACACCAAGAATCGTGTGGACACCCGGCAGCTCCTTCTTGACCAGTCGTATCGCTTCCAGCGTGGCCAGGCCGGCCTTCCGGAATTCTTCTTCACCGGACCCGAGCGTGAAGGTCAGCATGTCGAAAATCAGATCGTGAGCCTTCATCCCATGCTTGCGCACGGCGAGGTCATAGATGCGCTTTGCGACTTCGAGCTTCGTCTCCACCGATTTTGCCATGCCCCGCTCATCGATCGTCAGGGCAATGACCGCAGCTCCATAATTCCTGCACAATGCGACGATCCGCTCAAGCCTCCCTTCACCATCTTCCAGATTGATCGAATTGACGATTGCCTTCCCGCCGATGCGCTGAAGCGCCTCCTCGGCAACCGCCGTTTCCGTAGTGTCGAGCACGAGCGGAATGCTGATCTGAGTATTGAAGCGAGAGATCAGCTCGCGCATATCGGAGCTCTCGTTGCGCCCCGCATACGCGACACAGACATCGAGCATGTGCGCCTGTTCGTTCACCTGCTCGCGCCCCATGGCAACCATCCCCTCCCAGTCTTCCTTGACGAGCAGGTCCCTGAAAAGCTTGCTGCCGTTCGCATTCGTTCGTTCACCGACCAGAACGGGCGCAGGCTGCGTCTTGAAGGGGATCGCCTGATAGAGGCTGGCGGCGGCTGGAGTGAACTCCACGTTCCGGGGATGCGGCGCTAGAGAGCCCACGGCCTCGACAAGCTGCCGGATATGCTCCTTCGTCGTTCCACAGCACCCACCGACAACCTGCACGCCGAGATTTTTGACAAAACGAGAAAGATAGTTGGCGAGCTCACCGGGAGAAAGATGATAATGTGCCCGTCCGCCGATGTTTTCCGGCAAACCTGCGTTGGGCATGACAATGATCGGCCTCGGAGACCCGGTTGACAGGACACGAACGTGGTCAGACATCTCTTTGGGTCCTGTCGCGCAATTCATCCCTATGACATCGACATCATATGGTTCTATGGCTGTGAGTGCCGCTGAGATCTCCGTACCAAGCAGCATGGTGCCCATCGTTTCAATCGTCACCGAGACAATGACCGGCACCTTCTTGTTCGCATCCCGGAAGCTCTCGAAGATTCCGAACAGCGCTGCTTTGATCTGGAGAACATCCTGGCAGGTTTCAACACTGAGCAAATCGACACCGCCGTCAATGAGCCCTCTTGCCTGAACTTTATAGGCATCGGCCATTTCCTTGAATGAAATATGTCCAAGGGATGGGAGCTTTGTCGTCGGCCCCATCGATCCAGCCACAAACCTCGGATGGCCCGGGCCGGAGAACTCTGCTGCAACGCGCCTTGCGATTCGGGCTGACTCAAGGTTGAGCTGGTATGACTTCTCAGCAAGATCGTATTCGGCAAGGACAATGCTCGTTCCGCCGAACGAGTTCGTCTCGATAACGTCGCAGCCGGCATCAAGATAGTCACGATGGACATTCTCGACGGCATTGGGTTTCGTTACAACGAGGTATTCGTTGCACCCGTTGTATTGTTCGCCGCCGAAGTCGTCGGGCGTCAGCCCCTGACCCTGAAGATGGGTACCGGTGGCGCCGTCGAAGACGACGATTTTGTCTCTGAGGATGTCGGTGAAGGATTTAGTCATTGAGTGATCGGGTCATCTGG
>DOWV01000385.1:0-2143 GCA_003519375.1 Bacteroidota bacterium | reverse complement strand
TTTAATGTGGCCGCAAGCTGTCGTTCAAATTGCCACACTGGAAAATAAGAAAGAAATGATCGATCCGCAACGATACTCGGCTATCGTGTAAAAGAAGGTTTAGAAGAGTCTGCTCAGCTCAACTCAGACACCAGGGGAAGTGTAGCTAACCTCTGGCGCGCCTTTGCGACCGGCATCTCGTCATAAGTTCTACCGTTTAGCATTCGTCCTGCAGCTTTCTTTCGGACTCCACCCCACTGCTTAAAGAAGAAGCGAACTTGTCTTTCTCTGCATTGTTTTCGGATCTGCTGAACCCACTCAGGCTTCATTGGGCGCGCGCCGGGTCCTGACTCCCCACCAACGATGACCCAGTCGATCGAACCAAGGGGAAGCCGAGGTATGGGGGCGAGAAGGGGCTCTATGGAGAGGAACCTAACGGCAGCTGGGACACGAGCGAGATCTCGGATCCGATACACGTAGCGGGGGGACTCGACACTCACCCCCACCCAAACATTTTTTGGGAAGTGCAGATATGGCGAGAGTGAGAGTAACCGTTCCGACCGTTTTGTTAACACCTGAAAAGTATGCCAATCAGCCCGTTTCATCGTATCGAAAACCTTCACAATGAAATCGCTCGGAACATCCTCGTGGAATAGATCGCTCATCGAATTGACAAAGATAATCTTTGGCTGCTTCCATTCCAGAGGCAACTCCACAAGATCGTCTTGAAGTGTTACCTTAAAGCCATTGCGATAGCGTGGGGATCCCATCGCTTGAAGCCGGGCAGCCATCCTTTCTGCATAGCAGTACTTGCATCCAGGGCTGATTTTGCTGCAGCCAGTGACAGGGTTCCAGGTCGCCTGCGTCCATTCGATTTTTGATGTGTGTGCCATAGTTCCCTCTCCCTACTGGAAGTTGATGACGGCATCATCAGGAAATGTTCCCCTCTTCCTTCTTTGCCCATCTACCTTTAATTGATCGACTTGGATCCAACCCCGGGCTTCAGCATCTCTAAGGGCCTGCCGCAAACGCTTCACGACATAGGGGGTCTCGTCACAAACGTAGGTGATAACTTCTTGCATTTGCCTTTTTGAATTCGTAAACCGCTTCTGAACGTCCTCATACAGTGGCCTACTATGATCCTGCCTGAAAAGGACTATTTGTTCCGGATTTGTCTTGTCTGAGAATTTGTAGTCCCCCTCACCATCGACTTTCCACATCGCTTCCTTCATCTTGAGGTGCCCCAACGCGTTGTTTGTAGCAAACAATAGGTAATAGATTACTCTGTCATTCCTGTTGCACATCTCAAACTCTCTGACGAAACATGCCTCATCACTGAGTCTATTCTTGTAGGCATTTAGGAGATAGGTTTTCCGATTTCCTGCTTCTTTGCTTGCCTCGAGAATTTCGGATGAGCCAAAGAAATCTGCAATATGGGCTCGTATTTCTTCGTCGGGTCCGTCGAGAAAGCGATTCATGGCGTCCACCATGAAGGTCACAAAGACTTCGCATTTCGGATTCCTGAGAAGTCTCCTGAGAACTGCAAACGGGACACCAGAGAATCCAAACGGATCAACAAATGCAAAAGTAGGAGCAAGATTTTGGTGCTCCGAATCGAGTCCGTCCAGAATTGAGCCGACTACCTCATCGAATCGCCCGTGTTGCGCATGCACTTTGAAATCGGCCGGTATTTTCCGGCGGGCGAGTTCGCTACGAAGGTTTTCGATTCTATCTTTCCTCTCGTCGATAAAAACAAAGACGACCTCACCGACCATTTTGCTTCGGTGCGTCAATGCCGTGTCGATGGCAATAATTGGCGATCCTGGCTCTCCCCCAGAATAGCATCCGGGTCCACAGAAACCATCCAGATAAATGATCCGTCGGTTGTAGGTGTTCAGGATTGGGTACCACGCTTGCAAGTACCTCTCCAGAATCTTGTGTTTTGCTAAAGTGTGTGGTTCAATATTCCATATGGTTTCAGACGGAACGGGCATTTTTGTCCTCACCTAGAACACGATACGACATTTTTGTCGCTTTGTCAAGAAGCACACGCTCAGGGCACCAATACCACTTTTCCAAACTGCTCACCTGCTTCAACAATGCGGTGTCCTTCTCGCGCGTGTGCGAGCGGCAGCACGCGATCGATTACCGGCTTCAGGATTCC
>DOWV01000351.1:23236-23629 GCA_003519375.1 Bacteroidota bacterium | reverse complement strand
CATACTTGATACCCCCCACTTCCCTCACACATGAAACCCCTCTTTAATATTCTCCGTCACAACGTGACCGTCGAAAAGATTGATGATGCGATGGCTGTACTCGGCGTCGTGTGTGGAGTGCGTGACCATCACGATGGTGGTGCCGGATTCGTTGAGCTCGGTGAGAAGTTTCATGACCTCGCTGCCGTGGGCGGAATCGAGGTTGCCGGTCGGCTCGTCTGCGAGGATAAGCTTCGGTTTTGCCACGATGGCCCGGGCGACCGCGACACGCTGCTGCTGACCGCCGGAAAGCTGCTGAGGAAAGTGGTTCTTGCGGTGCATCACCTGCATATGCTCGAGAACTTCGTTGACGCGCTTTTCACGTTCGGCGGCCGCGACGCCAAGGTAGAAGAG
>DOWV01000351.1:11094-22978 GCA_003519375.1 Bacteroidota bacterium | reverse complement strand
GAAGAAGTACTCCCCGCCGGACGGATTGTCCAGCAAGCCGAGGATGTTCAGCAGGGTCGACTTGCCGCACCCCGAAGGGCCCATGATCGCCACGTACTCCCCTTGCTTGATCTCGATGTTGACATTGTTCAATGCGGTTGTTTCAACCTCATCTGTCGTGTACGTTCGTTTGAGGCCTTTGGTCTTGATCATTCAATCCTCCCTATGATTACGGTTTGTTGGCTTTTGTTTCTTGCGACGTTTCTTGAAGCATGCGGCGCACCTCTTTCAGCTCCCGCTGCAGGTGATGCGACGTAGCGCTGGACAATCCATGTCGTTCGCCTAATTCACGGAGCGTGCGATCGAGGCGATTGACTTTCTCCAGGGCTTTCTCGATAAAGGCAGAGTCGCCGCCGCGTTCGAGGCCCCGTGACAGCGTATCAAGAATCGATACCGAAAGCCGGTTGATCTCGTCAACGAGGTTCTTCCGGCCGTGGAGCCGCGGAATGGACTTCGCGAAGTCCAGCGCCGCACACACAGCGAAACGCGCCCTCCTCCAGCTTTCGAACTCCCGATAGTCTGCCACAGCCAGTACTCCGATCATCTCTCTCCCTTGTTGCGTTATCTCTTGAGCATCAGCTTATCGTTATCGCCGAAGTTGTCATACGTGGAAGTAATGACCTGCTCTCCCGGCTCAAGTCCCTCCAGCACTTCGAAGACCTGGGGATTCTGGCGGCCAAGCTTGATGTTTCTTTTCACCGCGAAATCCCCCGACTGGTCGACCACATAGACCCATTGTCCGCCGGTCTTCTGATAAAAGCCTCCCCGCGGAACGAGGACTGCCTCTGAGAGATCGCCAAGCTCAAGACGAACCTGAAGTGTTTGTCCGCGCCGGATACCGGGCGGCGTGGTGTTGTCGAACACCATATCGACTTCGAACCGGCCCTCTTTTACTTCGGGAAACACTTTTGTGATCCTGAGACTGTATGTCGTCCCAGTCAGGTCGAAGTCTCCCTTTTGTCCCGCATTGATTCGTGCGATGTAGAACTCATCAATGGCGGCCCGCACCTTGAAGTTGTTGAGAACGTCGATCTGGCCGATGCGCTGTCCCGGAGATTTCGATTCACCGATCTCTGCGTTCAAAGAAGTCAATTGTCCCGTGACCGGTGCCTTGATGACGAGATTTTCAAGATTGTGTTGCGTCATCTGAAGATTCGCCTGGAGTCGCGCAACCGATCCGTCGAGCTGAACCAGCTGATTGAGCCTCATCAATGAATCCTGCCGGAAGTTCTCCCGGGCGAGGGCTCTCCGCCTGAGCCATGATTCGTATTCATACTTCGATTGGAGAAATTCCTGATCCGAGATCAGCTTTTTTGATATGAGGGCAGAATCCCTGCGGAAGGTCAACTCTGTTCGATCGGCCTGGTATTCTGCGTCAGCAAGCTGCGCCTTGACGGCGATAGAATTCTGCTCGATCGAGAGCCGCCTGTTCTGGGCATCGTTGATGTTCTGGTATGTCAAAGCTTCGCGGTACATCACATCGAGCTGGAGGTTCGTGTTCGCGAGCTTGACGATCGGGTCTCCCTTCTTCACGAAGGAGCCCGCTTCCACGTAACGTTTCTCCACTCTTCCGCCTTCGATGGCATCGAGGAAGAACGTTTCGATCGGAAGGATCGTGCCGTTTACCGGCGTGTATTCGCGGAAGGGTGCCCTGTTGACCGCCGAAATCGTGATCTTGTCCGCCTCGACGTTCAGTCTCGATCCCCTGTCAGCCACGATGAAGTTGTAGAGAATGAAGAAGAGGAAGATCGAGCCGCCCGATGTATAGAGGATGCGCCGCAGGTTCCAGAACTTTTTCACAATTTTCCGATCCATGCCGGACTGACTCAGATCGACCGCCGGTTTCGTATGGGTTGACTCTGTCGCCTGATCGTTCATAATGCCCTGACCCTCAATGTTTTCCTGGGAATTGCCGTGGAGACCCCACGGAACTCCACCTTCGAGGCAAGATCCAAGCCAGCCAAAACCACTGAAAACGCTCGAAAAACCAAGTCCTTTTTGAAATATGTGTCCGGTTTCATTACATTAGGTGTCCGGAATCGGACACCCCCTTCGATGGATCACCGGAATCGGCCGGAATTCGCCATCGCAGCTGGTATTCCCTGCGGCACGACTTTGGCAATTCACTTGGGACTTCGGGGGGATCGGGAAAGTTGCCTTCTGAGACATGACACGATGAATAAGAATCTTGGTAAAGTACTGGTTGTCGATGACGATCGGGATGTGCTCCTCGCCGCGGCACTTTTCCTCAAGCAGCATGCGCAGTTTGTTCGAACCGAATCGAATCCTTCCCTCATTCCCTCGCTCATGAACGACGAGAGCTTTGATGTCATTCTCCTCGATATGAACTTCACGCGTGACGTGAGCAGCGGACAGGAGGGGTTCTTCTGGCTGGACAAGATTCTGGAATTGGATCCCCTTGCGGTCGTCATTCTGATCACCGCTTACGGTGACGTCGAGCTGGCAGTGCGCGCCATCAAAGCGGGGGCGACCGATTTTGTGCTCAAGCCATGGCAGAATGAAAAACTCCTCGCCACGCTCTCGGCGGCTATGGCCATTCGCCAGTCCCGTACTGAAGTCGAGATGCTTCTTTCCCGTCAACATCAGCTCGGTGAGGATCTCGACCAGCATTTCCATGGCTTTGTGGGAAATTCCCGGCGGATGCGTCAGATTTTCGCGACGATCCAGAAAGTGGCTAAGACCGACGCAAACGTGCTCATCCTCGGTGAAAACGGAACCGGCAAGGAACTCGTCGCACGGGAGCTTCACCGCCAGTCACAACGCTCGGGAAACGTGTTCATTACCGTTGACATGGGGGCGTTGCATGCCGGGCTTTTCGAGAGTGAGTTGTTCGGTCACGTGCGGGGCGCCTTCACGGATGCCCGAGAGGACCGGGCCGGGCGATTCGAGACTGCTTCGGGCGGGACTCTCTTTCTCGACGAGATCGGAAACCTCCCCCTCACCCTGCAGGCAAAACTCCTTGCCGTATTACAGAATCACGAAGTCACACGCATCGGCTCGAACAAACCGAAACAAATCGACATCAGGATCATTTCTGCAACCAACATGCCAATCCACGAGATGGTAGAGGAGAAGAAGTTCCGGCAGGATCTTTTGTATCGTATCAACACGGTGGAGATTCGCCTCCCGCCGCTGCGCGAGCGAACAGACGACATACCTCATCTCGTGACTCATTTTCTCTCCCAGTACTCGAAACGCTATCACAAGTCGAGACTTCTCGTCCCCCCCGCTACGATGAAGCGGCTCGAACACTATCAGTGGCCGGGAAACGTGCGGGAGCTCGAACATGCCGTTGAACGCGCAATCATTCTGACCGAAGACGAGGTTCTGCAACCCGAAGATTTTTTCCTGACGGACTCTGAAGGCATGTCCGACTCCTCCGGCAAAGAAGGCTTCAGATTGAATGATGTCGAGAAGTCAGTCATCCAAAAGGCCCTCAGCAAGCATGGCGGGAATGTCACGCAGACGGCAAAGGAGCTGGGGCTTACGCGCACGGCACTCTACCGGCGCCTGGAGAAGTATGGCCTCTAAATCTTTTCGGCTGAACACCATCGCACGCGTCATCGCACTCGGGGCTTCGCTGTTCGTCCTTTTCTATCTCTTCAGCCAGACCACTCTCTATGCAACGGCGACGGTTGTCGCACTCGTCATCCTTTATCAAATCTATGAGCTGATCCGCCACGTAGAGCGAACGAACTTCGAACTGAGCAGGTTTCTCCGATCCATCCGGTATGCGGACTTCTCCCAGACGTTCTCCTCCCGCGGGAGAGGTTCTTCGTTTGATGCGTTGAATACAGCGTTCACAGAGGTGGTCGAGGAGTTCCAGAAGGCAAGGGCGGAAAAGGAAGAGCATTTTCAGTATCTGCAAACCGTCGTCCAGCATATCGGCGTGGGGCTCCTTGCGTTTACACCCAACGGGGAAGTGGCGCTCGTCAACACCGCTGCGAAGCGCCTCCTCGGCATCGATCAGCTGATCAATATCAAATCGCTTGAGCCGGTGAGCGCAAGTCTCGTTCGAACCCTCTTCTCGATGAGATCCGGCCAGAAGGTGCTGGTCAAAACCGAAATACATAAAGAGCCCCTGCAGCTGATTGTTTCGGCCACCGAACTCAAGCTCCGCGGTGAGCTTCATACCCTTGTTTCGTTACAGAACATCCGGTCCGAGCTGGATGAAAAAGAGGTGGAGGCCTGGCAGCAGCTCATCCGTGTACTGACCCACGAAATCATGAACTCCATAACGCCGATTTCGTCCCTCGCCTCGACGGTCAACGAGATGCTGACGTCATCCCATCCCGCGGAGGATCATCCAAAGGTGCCGACTCCCGACCTCATCCGCGATATCCGGGGGGCAGTCCAGACCATCGAGAAACGGAGCCAGGGGCTTTTGCATTTCGTCGACGCATACAGATCGCTGACGAAGGTGCCGCCGCCGAAATTCCAAATCGTGAGCGTCAAGGAGTTGTTCGGACAGGTGGAACAACTGATGCACCAGCGGCTCGCAGAGAGCCGCATCGTATTGAGCCAGCGATTGGAGCCGTCGAGTCTGGAATTGACCGCAGACCCCGGACTGATTGAGCAGGTATTGATCAATCTGATCCTGAACGCAGCCGAAGCGCTCCATGAGTCCCCGGAGCCTCTCATCACCCTCTCGGCATACATCGGAGAACGCGGGCGAGTGACGATCGAAGTGGCCGACAATGGGCCGGGGATCACTAAAGAAGTTCAGGAGAAGATCTTCGTCCCCTTCTTCACGACCAAGCCCAATGGTTCGGGGATCGGTCTGAGCCTTTCGCGCCAGATCCTGCGCCTGCATGGCGGAATCATACTGCTGAATTCGGAGCCCGGAAAGCAAACGGTCTTCACCCTGCGATTCTGACGATTATCGCACCCGAATACCGAATCAGTGAGCTCTGTGCGGGCGTATTCGATGGAGGAGCTCTGAACCCGTAATCCTTCCTCGAAGTCATTTCGCAATTTCACATTTCACACAAAATCCCTTGACACTCATGGCCCAGCAACTGCGAACTCAACGTGCATTGAGCGTCTTCGTTTTTCTCTTGCTGATACTTTCCACTCGATACGAAGCCGTAGCAAGACAACAGTACCTCGTTCTCAATATCATACCTGGCGAGCGATATGAAGAGGTATTCGATCAGATCCGGAAGCTTCAGAGCCCGAAGAGTTCCCCGGGTGTTCGCCTGGGGATAGGTGCGATATTCTCCTACCTGAACGAGTCCCGGGACCAATGCAAATCCCGCGTCCTGGAATTCCTCTCTCTTTCGGAACGGCATGATATCCCCATCATCGTCCAGCTTGACGGCGAGCAGTGGTGGGAGGCGCGCCCCGACCTCTGGAACTGGTGGGATCGACGACGTGATGGCTATGATCCTGGAAACCGATGGAACGTGGAATGGACAGGCTGGGATTCGGCACAAGCAATGAAAATAGCCTGGCGGAATTGGGGGAAACAAATCCGGGTCCTTCCGCCTCCGAATCTCATGAGCCCCCTCTACCGGCAGGCCTGCCATGATGAGATGCGAGTGCTCGTTCCCCTGATTCTCGATTGGTGGATGAAACTCCCCGATGAGAAGAAATCACTCCTCATCGGTATCAAGATCGGATGGGAAAGTTCGATCGGGGTGAACGCATATTATTATCCGAATGGAAACGATCTTCTGGAGCGGCCCGAGAGTGAAGACCCCCAGGTGGAGTTGAAGGGCGATCAGCTACCTGGCCGCGGGGTTGTCGCGAGCGGCTATGCAGCTGTCACGACGGCCGGCCTGGCGAGGAGTGGAGTCTTGCAGGAGAAAGACCTGGCTGAAATCGTCCGGCGACACCTCGACGACCTCTGCGCGCTGGCTGCGGAGCTGGGAGTGCCGCGTGAGAAATTGTTTACACACGTCGGTGGTTGGAAGGATGAGGAGTTGCTGTACGATGCTGCGCTGAACAAGTATTCATGTCCCGGATGGAGCTTCTACAGGCATGCAAGTGACGTGTCGAAAGATAAAGGTGTGCAGAGAGTCGTGCAAAAGAGCGACGCGCCGTTCTGGGCAGCCGTCGAGTGGATGCTCATGGGGACGGACGACGCGGCAGCCTGGCAGGAGGCGATCAACCGGGCGCTGTCGGATCCGAAATGCCGGTATATGTGCATCTACAATTGGAGCGGGATCAGGGACAATCGTGGAGCAGTGTCGGCGATAAGAGCAGCGCTGGAGGTTGGCATTCGGCGTTAGCCACATGAACGCACGGGGGGAGCAGGGAGTACGAGAAACCGAGAGAGACTCGCTCGACGTCAGACATTCGACTTCAAGGAACAGATGATGAAAACGATACGATGGGGAATGATTGGATGCGGAGATGTCACTGAAATAAAAAGCGGTCCAGGATTCCAGAAGGCCCGCGGCTCTCAACTTGTCGCAGTCATGCGCCGAAATGGGGCCCTGGCTAGGGACTACGCGAGTCGTCACAGCGTGCCAACGTGGTACGACGATGCTGAAGCGCTGATTCACGATCGGAATGTCGATGCCGTATACATCGCAACGCCACCATCATCACACAAAGAATATGCCCTTGCCGCTGCCCGCGCAGGTAAGCCGGCGTACGTCGAAAAGCCCATGGCACTCAACTACTCTGAGTGTAAGGAAATGATTGAGGCGTTCGAGACGGCACGTATCCCGCTCTTCACCGCGTTCTATCGAAGGGCGCTCCCTCGCTTCCTGAAAATAAAATCGATGATCGATAACGATGAAATCGGGTCAATCCAGGGCGTCATCATCCGATTCTACCGGCCGCCATCCCAGGCTGATCTGAAACACGCAGCGCAATGGCGAGTGGATCCGGCAATCGCAGGCGGGGGCTATTTTGTGGATATGGGCTCTCACATGATCGATCTCATCCAGTACTTTCTGGGCCCGATTGTGTCGGCCGCGGGCTTTTATTCGAACCAAGGCAATCTCTATCAGGTGGAGGATACAGTTTGCGGAGCGTTCAACTTTGAAAGCGACGCTCTTGGTGTGGGTCTATGGAGGTTCGCTGCAAGCGAGGATCTGGATGTAACGGAGATCAGCGGTTCCCGCGGAAAGATATCGTACTCGACTTTCCTCGAGCAGCCGGTGTTGTTGGAGAGTAAAGGGACCGTCAGGCAGTTCGAAATCCCTCATCCTGTGCACATCCAGCAACCACTCATACAGATCATCGTGGACGAACTTCTGGGTTCAGGAAAGAGTCCAAGCACGGGGAGAACCGGCGCAATGACAAGCTGGGTGATGGATAGAATGTTGGGAAGGATTTGATTTTGCGACTCTCCGCGTGAAACGCGGCGGCTGGCGCCGTCTCCCAATCCCCACTCTCATCCCGCGAAGCCGACGTTACTCCACATGTGCCGAGGAGAATGCGAAAATGGTTGGCATTGGAAATTGAAGTACCGATTTCATAACTCGTACTGATTGCGGCTCACGGCGAAGCACAACAGCCCGAACGTTCAGTGCAATCAGAAAACCAATCCAGCGGATATACTAATACCGGATTCCAACTCTTCATCATCATCCTGACCAATGATGTTCAGAACACCATACCTCAGGCCCAGGTGAAGTTTGACGGATTTCAGGGGGAACAAAACACCTCCTCCCAGGTATACCCCAAGACGAAACTCCTCAGCGTAATTGGCTGCAACTGCCGGGAGAAAGTACGGGCCATCCTCTTTACCGATCTTCGGGCCTGCAAAAACTGAAATCAGTTGGAGATCCGCATACGTGGTAGTCGTCGTTGTTGAGCTATAATACCCGGGCAAGCTGATGGTCTCAGTCTCAGTCGTCGTCTTGCCGGGAAGGTTTAGATAGTCTGCTCCTGCGAGGATGCTGACCGTTGGGCTTGATGTGGGAATTATCACGAGCCCGCCCACGCCATAACCCAATCCGTATTTGTCAGACGTTTTGCCTACGGGTAAAGCCAGATTTGCATTTATTCCAAAACTGGTCTTCGATTGCCCCCATGACGGGTTCACAAGAAGAACGATGATCGTCAAGACAGAGATTGATTTCATAACTCGTTCATTTCTCCGCCGATTGCCCCTCAGCTGAACAAGACAAGGTTCTCGGTTTCCATTGACTCGGGCGAGGAGCTCAGAGGGTAATTGCTGCCCGTACGCTGAGCGCCAGGCCGTTTCCCATGAGCGTGACATCTTTGCCGATTGTTATCCCGTTGACTGTACCGAAGATTATCACTCGATAACTGACTTCTGCGCCCAGAGAGAATGCAGGATGAAGGTGGAGGTACAAACCTCCTCCCAGATTGAACGCGATTGCGCTGGCGAACATCGCGTCATCGGCATTAGAGGTCGTTCCTCCCGGATGGACCGTAACATGGCCCTCGTTCACAATGAGCCACGGAATGCCGATTCCAGCGAGACAATAGGGTTGGATCGGTTTCTCGGCTTGAAAACAGAACCTGAGATCGAAGTTGATAACATTGTAATGCGCTTTTCCTTTGGCCTTAAGGAACATTACGTCGTGAGTTGAAGTGAGATAGGTCAGCTCAAGGGCGCCTTTGGTGAATCTGTAGCCTGCCATCACACCCCATCCGTAGTTTCCTGTCACCGTTGGCAACGAGAAAACGTCTTGATTTGAATAGAGAACACTCTCTCCGTCAAAATCACCGCCGATCGTGTGATAGGGGAATATGACGGCGAGAGTAAAGCCCTCTTTGGCGTAATACTGCAGTTGCTTGGTACTGTCTGTCGTCCGTATCGAGGTGGCGGACCTTTCTCGCTTCGCAGCGTTCACTTTCTTAAGCGTATCTTGCATGCTACGGGGGTTATTCTGAGCTGGAACGCGTGCAGGTGCGAGGGTTATAAGGGCGGATCCCATCGAACAAAGAAGGACAAGGCACTTCAGCATGGACACCTCCATATCAACAAGTGGGTAGGTGCATAGTTGCTCCGTGATCCGATCCGGGGTGAGCAGTGACTGCGTGCATTGCCGGAACCTAGAGCAGGAATGTACAGAATCGTACCATTCGCATGTTCTACACTCCTCTCAGGTAGATACTGATTTGTTGCATGCTAGGAAGTGAGTTCCGACATCCTGCGTGACGAGGGGGGAGGTTGTGTGTACTTTCAACAAGTGAGTCGCTGGGTGAGTTCCGTTTCGTTCAGCACGGGAAACGATTGCTCAGTACAGGCTGGGCCAGCTTGCGAATGAAAGGCTCTAATTCCGCACTCAATCAGCGGCTGTAGAGCAAGGGAGATCGGGCCTGTGCCGCCGGCATGTCCGCCGAAGCCTCTTTTGCGTAGGCGGAGAGCAGGTGAGACATGGCGGATGCAAACAACGCAGAATCCGGAGGTTCTCTTTACCGCAATCTGCGGGTCACGGTCAGGTTCGAGGGAAAAGACGGGCAACACAGCACTCAGCGCAACAATATCATCTTTTTCGTCTCAACGAATCCTCGTGCAGAGCCTGTCGAAGCATCCCCCGCCTGCCCGTTCCGACCCTCGGTCGGAACGAGGTCTCGTCGTGCCGATGGCACGACGGACAACCGATAAAAGTAAATACCGCTGGCCACGTTGCTGTTCCATATCACGCGGAAGGTGCCGGCCTCCTTCTTCTCATTCACGAGGAGTCCGACCTCCTGCCCGAGCACATTCACTATCCGAAGAGACACGAATGCTGCTTCAGGCAGCGAGTAGGTAATGGTCGTACTGGGATTGAACGGGTTCGGATAATTCTGGAATAGCGAAAATGATTTTGGCAGCGTTTGACCGTCCGGATCTTCCACTGTTGTAGGTTGTAATTTGTTTATTGTAATGGATGTACATGTATCAAAAATGATCTTGCGCCAGGAAGGGAAACCAGGTAGAGACGGGGACGCGTATACGGGTGATACGCGATATACGAAGTTTTGAATTCTATCAGACGATAACAAATCTAATTCAAGCTCTGAATAATCATTGGAGAGCGAAGTAGGCCAGAATCTACAATTATATTCTAGCGTAACTTTTAGTATCTCCCCGGTTGTTACGGTGTCGGTATAATAAGCTGACTTTGTTGCCGATACAGTAAGAGTACCAAGTCCTCCTTTATCTTTCTTGAAATATGTAAAGTAGGAGATCCCGGTCATTACTCCACTGGAATAATGGAACGTCATTAACAAATACTCGCTTGAGGGAGAATACTTAACAAAGTCTTGTGCGTTCATACTGTTACTCAGCAAGAGAGTAACGGCGAGAGTCAATAGAATGCTAACCTTGTTCATTTTTAGCTCTCCTATGCAATTGTTGGAAAGGACAATTGCAGTTGATGTCAGCTTGAACCGGCGGGGATCTTTAAACAGGAAAGGAACCTCCCACTTGTGCATGTTGGTGATTGTCGAGCCAAACAACATCCATCATCAATTGAATGTTGTGTTAAAGACCACGAAGAACTTTGTGGTCGATAGTGTTCCGGAATAGCGCGGAAGAGATGGATCTGTCTGATCAGGTGCTGATATATAGGAAAGGCCGGCCGCTACTCCAAGTGCCCAGTTGTCTGAGACCCACCATTCCTTGCCGCCTTTTACTTGGAATCCAAAACCGGTTTGAGAATTAGAAGTTGTATTATTCAAGTCCAATGAAAACTGCCCTGCTCCGACTGTGGCATTGATAAATATATTAGCTGGCATGAAATACTTTGTAATCCCTGCGCCAAATAATAGATCGCTTGCAGTGACATCGCTTGTCGTATTCACAGTAGTTCCATCCATCGTCAAAGTCGGAGAAGAGATGGCCCTGCTTATCAAATCGAATGACAGAATAAGATTTGCTTCTTCAGAGACGACAAGCCCTATTTTGAAATCAAATTGACCGCCGGCACCGCTCAATTCAATTTTATCAAAACCTCCATTGGTTCCATCTAATGTAATAGATCCAATCGCCGGTCCGCCGGTTAACGATAGATAAAACCCATCATGCATGTGAAATCCCTCCGGAACATCCAGCGCAACTGACCCCTGAGCAAAGCCCACGGACGAAACGAGGACTAAGAGAAATGTGATTGTTTTCATCGAATTGTTCCTCCGATTATGTGGTTTGAAATAGTCGTTTGTGTGTGCCTGGTTTTTCAATCAACGTAACGATGAACCAACACGTGTCTAATGCTTGGGCAAAACGCTTGTTTACCCCGACTCGTCCCGAAGCTTTGTTTCGGGAAGTTTTCTTTCGGGGCCCGCCGTGTTCGTTTTTTGAATCCCGCCACATCGCCGAATCGGAGAGCGGGACTTCATCTTCTGGCGGGCCGCTTGTTTATCCCGTTGCGAGCTTGTCTACCAAGGAAGAGAACGCACCTTCAGCCGGCGTCAGAATGACTGCCGAGCATGCTCGTCTGCAGTGGCGGACGCAGTTTGTGACGACAGGTGAATGCTACTAAACGTGTCGGTAAATTGAGTTACGTCTATGTGGAGACCGCGTGAAGATTGTGTGGGAAGGAAATCGGGCAGGGCAAGCAACAACCTGGCTTCTCGCAGAGAGAAGAATATGCCTTGATAATGGGTCGCTACCGGGGACTCAGTTTTCTCAAACGAACGTAGTCCCAATCCACGGAGCCACCTGCCGGCGTGAACCAGCTTCCGCCCGTCAATACGAGCTCGTGAAACGGTCCAAAGAACGAAGGATTCATTGTGCGCTGAAATACGAGACGATACTCCTCAGGGTCGCGGGCCATTTCAACGGTCAGAATCGAATCGATCCGGGTGACGCGCAGCCGATAGGCGGGTGGTGGATCCACATCCCGGATAAACAGCCCCTTTTTGTGTTCGTGAAAATCCTGCTGTCCGAGCTGATAAACATCCAGGTAAT
>DOWV01000351.1:5091-10938 GCA_003519375.1 Bacteroidota bacterium | reverse complement strand
GCCCTGATTGTCCGCTCCGGAGAGAAGACGAATCGTCCCCTTCGCCTCCAGGCACCACTGTGTCCCTTTGAACATCCGGCAAAGCACGAGTGCCGGATAATACCAATAAGAGTACGAATCACAGAACATCGGGTTGCCGCCAAGGGATGTCATAGGATCAGGTTCATAACGCAGGTATCCCGGCCTCGCCGAGAGGGAATAACGGCCACAACTCGAAAAGCCGTAGACGTTCGGCCCTTCCCACGCTAGAACGTCCCAAGCTGTGTCAAGTACGTTTGCAGTGAACTCTTCATCGAAACTTTCCATCGCCCTCTTCTCTGCGGAAAGGAGGAGTGCTTCCGACTTGCGTAAGTACGCATTGAGATGTTCGTTCGTGACACCCGCACGCCTGCGCACAGTTTCAGCGAGATTGGTTCCAATGACAATCGGCCGGCCCACTGCCTTTCCTTTGTCCATCTCAAGAGCAACGAGATTGGCGCCTTGACCCGTCATCACTCGATACAGCACGAAGCGACCATCCGGAGACCAGCACGGGGAATCCGATGCCTCCAACCCTGGCACCTGAATCACACTTCGATCCGTGAACGAATAGAGATAGACCTTTCCCCCCACCGCCTCGTCACCAAGTTTATTGCCGAACACAATGTGCTGGCCATCGCGCGAACACTCTGTTCCCCGGGCCATCCCATCGACTGCGTAGAGGATCTCATAGGACCCTGATGAAAGGGATAGGCGGACAACCTTTTGCCCGGGCCCTTCAGTTGGATCTGCCTCTTTCAAGCGGGTCAGTTTCGCGATAATGTAGTTTCCATCGGGTGTCCAATCTTTCGGCTGCAGGTACATGCCAGGATGCGCGTGGACAATCTGGGGATTGCCCCCATCGACTGAAATAACCCGCAATTGAGCGGAATCGATTCCGCCATACCACACATAGGCGATTCTCTTGCCATCTCTCGACCAGACTTTCCAATACGCAAATTCCCTGGATTCATCCCAGGTCTTGTGCGTCAAGGGAGTTATCTGTCCGCTCTTCACATCCTTCACGACGAGATTTCCTGTCGTCCAATCTGTGAACGCGATCTTTGAGCCGTCCGCGCTCAGATCCGACATTAAGTCGACGTACTTACGTTTGATGTAGTAATCGACGAGCGCGGCCTTCTCTTCTGTGCTGAGGCCTTCCCCTCTCCCGTTGAGCCGTGCCAGTTTTACCCGCGCAGCCTTCACCACTTGAGTTTGATCGGAAAAGTTGGCAATCACCGATCTATATGATGCAGCTGCCTCGTTAAGTCCAAGTTTCTCCTGGCAGCAGCCAATCCTCAGTTGAGACATTGCTGCACTCTTCCGGTCATCGGGAAATCGGCTCAAGATCCTCTCGTAGACAATAATCGCCCCTTTCAAATCTCCTTCGATGTCTTCTTTGTACATGCCCTGGCGTAAGAGCTGTCCGGCGGTTGTCTGTGCAATCGCCGGTGCCGATATCAGAACGATGGTCAAGATGTACCAGATGCGCTTCACGGTATGAATTTGTACCCCACGTTTCTGATGCCGATGATGTGCCTGGGATTGGCAGAATCATTTTCAAGTTTCCGTCGCAAGTGAGCCACGTGCGTATCGACCGTCCTGCTATCGACGCAGACATCCTTACCCCAGATTTCGTCGAGCAGAAGATCCCGGCTTAGCACTTCCTTTGGATGGTCAGCGAAATACCGAAAAAGGGTGAACTCAAGCGAAGTCAGATACACGGGGCGATGATTCTTGCGTACTTCATAGTTTTTGAAATCGACATCGACATCGCCGAAGCGGTAGGTCTCGACCCCTTGCTGGGTGGTCCTGACTCTGCGCAAGATCGCCTTTACGCGGGCCAGGAGTTCTCTCGGGCTGAAGGGTTTTGTCACGTAGTCATCGGCCCCAAGCTCGAGACCCAACACCCGGTCAACCTCCTCCCCCCTGGCAGTCAGAATTATTACCGGCGTGTTTATGCCGTCCTTTCTCAACTGTTTAAGGATGCTGAATCCGTTCATTCGGGGGAGCATGATATCAAGAAGTATGAGATTGAAATGTTCCGAGGAGGCAAGCCCCAGGGCGTCCAGGCCGTCCTTCGCGGTTCGTATCTCATACCCTTCAAGCGAGAGATCGTCCTCCAGTCCCATCAAGATATTTTCTTGATCTTCAACGATCAGTATTTTTTCCAAAGTGGTCACCTCATTAATTGCGGACAGGAAGTTGAATCGTGAAAAGACTTCCGGCCTCATACTCGCTCTCGGCGAAGATCCTCCCTCCATGCTTTTCGACGATCGCTTTTGCCAGGGACAATCCGAGGCCGCTTCCATTCATCATGTGGACTTGCGGGTCGGTGGAGCGGTAGAATTTCGTGAAGACCTTTTTTAGATCGGATTTTTGCATCCCAATTCCATAGTCACGGATAGCTATGAAGACACCGTTTTCGGATCGGCCCACAGACACATCAACTTGTTTTGACGAGCCGGAATATTTGACCGCGTTGTCGATGACATTGGTAATTGCCTCGGACATCGTTTCGCGATCGATTGAAAGGAGCGGGAGATCACCCTGAATCTGGTATTGAATTCTGAAGCCCTTGTGCTCGAAACGGTCTTTCAAAGAACGGATGAGATCATCAAAGTATTCTCTTGGATCGACTTGCTCAAACCTGAGGCCGATCGTTCGTTCGTTTATTCGCGAAAAGCTCAGGATATTCTCCACGAGGTGCGAGAGCCTCTCAGCCTGTTCGACGAGTATAGTGTAATAACGCTGACGCCTTTCATCCGTGGTTACCCGGCCTTCACGCAACATCTCGCTGAGTTGCCGTATCGACGTAAGCGGGCTTCGCAACTCGTGGGAAACGAGCGCGACAAAATCGGCCTGAAGCCTAGAAAGCTCGATTTCTTTCGTCACCATTCGCCAGAAGAACAGGCTTCCGATGGTCAGAAATGCCAACACCAGGACAAACGTGACAATGTAGATGCTGCGCCGGGTTGCAAGCACTTCCTCGAGCATGGAGGGTTCCTGATAATACAATGAAATGCTCCACGGCGGAACGCGACCGGGCAGGGATGTCTCGATGGTGCGGCGAGATCCCTCCGGCATCGCCGAACCGACGATGAGCGCTCCTCCTTCGTCGACGATCTGGAGAAAGGTAGAGGGCGGCAAAGGAACTCGTGCAATGAGATCGGAAATGTATCCCTTCTTATCCTCTATGCAGTCAAGAAGCGCCCCAACAACCAAGGGTTCCCCAACTCTGGCTCCAGTTACCGGTGTTGCGATAATACTCACCACCTTGTTATCCACGGCCCCTGACATCCTGACGAAAACAGAACCGCTCCTGATGATCCGGCATGAGTCAATCACGGAAGATGCGAAGGCCTTCTCAAACAGGAGGATCCGGTCATTTGACTTCGCTCTCTCCGCTTGCTCCTCCGTCAGCTCCTCAAAACGGTTCTTGAACGCATCCGGCTCGTAGAGATTCATCGACAAGACACGGTCGGACAGAGAATCGATCTCCGAATCTGCAAGCGCGTACGCACTCTTCTCCAGTTTCCATTTATTATGGAGGAGATCCTCAAAGAGCCTTACGATTCCCTTTCCAGCGTTGTTCGACTCCCTCTTCATCACCTGGAGTTTCAGTAGTTCGATGCGTGCCGCGAGGCCCGTGGGAAGGCCTGCCGCACACGTCAACTCTCCATACTGATTTGCGAGCAGCTCATATGTTGCGGCAGCATCGGAAACTCTGGCGACCCGGTTTTGATTTCTGGCAATAGCAAAAAGGAGAGCGGCGCGCTCCCCCTTTGAGCGCGCTGACGCAAGCCTCGCTCTATACAAGGAGAGCGCCCTTGCGTAGTCGTGCAATCGGAACTCACATAACTCACTCGAATCTCTGTCTTGGGTGAAGGCTGTCGAGGCCGGGTCATTCGGAATCCATGGCGCATCTGCTGTATAGAGGATCGGGGTACCAGGATATGAAATATCGGCCGCGGTTCGCAGAATGAAAACCTCCGCGACGACTGGATTTGAAGCACGGACCTGTTTCGCGATGCTTTCTGCAACCGGTGCATTGCCATTCTTCAACTCATCCGCCGCACGTCGAAGGTCCGCTTCAAGAGATCTTATCGCAGATTCGAACACCGACGCGATTGCATTGGCTGATTTCTGGTGTTGCTCGATGAGTTCCTGCTCTGCGAGCGCGCGATCACTGAGAATCCCGCGCAGTGCAAAAAAGAAGAGGACAAGAGATGGAAGTCCGAGAAAGAGTGCGAAGAGGAATAAGTATTTCGCCTTGGTCCAATGCGGCCGTTTTAGTCCAATCCACATGGCCGAATATAAGCAACTGTGCTCTTGGATGTGTGAAGATTGTGTGAAGACTTGATTGATACTACTTCTCCGGACTCTTCACAAATGGAGAATTTCATAGTGCAGTTCCGGCCCGGATGGGATTTTGAAGAGGGACATCTATCGCGAATCAATTTGTCGTCGATGGTTCTTCTGACATTCAAGCTCTATGCATTTCACTCACATTGTTCTGCAACCTGCCGCAAGAATTGCCGGCTATCGTCAGCCGCCTGCTCGTTTGTATCTTCCAACAAAACGCTGATGCCTGGTTTTTGAGTAACGGCAAATTTCATCACCAGGTCGTGCCGCAGCTTTCCAAGACCCGCGCTTGCACATTTGAACTGGCCGTTTGAAACAACGAAATCTTTCGCATGAATGACCGCAATCCGGTCGCCGAAGAGTTCGAGCGATTCGCCGATGACCCGCTCCTGCTCATGATGATTGTCGAGCGAAAGCAGGTTCACCGGATCGAAGACGACTTGCAGGTTGTTCGACGCGACGCTGTCAAGCATCCGCCTCATCTTTTGCGGGGTCGAAACGACGTGCGATGTGACCGCCTCGATGCCGACGATGACGCCGAAGTGTTCAGCCTCCGCGACAAGCTCTGCGATGCTCGCGAGCGATTGTTGAAAAGCGGCCTCGCCGTGGTTCTCGGGATGAGGCGAATAGTCGGCATTGACCGAGCCGGTTTCGAGCGCGACGAGTCCGTTGCCGAAATCGCGGGCGTAGCGCAGGTGCTCCTTGAAAAGTCCAAGCAGCGATTTTCGCATGGTGGGATCGGGGTGAATTGGATTCACGTAGCAGCCGAGCACCGCGATCTGGACGCCATGTTCCTGAAACGCACTTCCAATCTCATACGCGAGACCGGGATTCAAAACGCCGGGTTTCAAATTGAGCCCGGCGATGGCCTTGCCGGGTGCGAGCTGCGCGCAGACCAGGTGTTTCGCCGCGATTTTCGCAGCGAGTTCGCCGGCCGGCAAGCAACCGAAATCGTGAGCACGAACGCCGATACGAATGGGTAAAGAGGAACTCAAGTCGACGCCTCAGTCTTATTAGAGCCCATCTCAAAAATTCTCACGCAAAGTCGCAAAGACACAAAGTCCATCCAAAATGTTTAGTTCTTGGCGATTCGGCGTCTTAGCGTGATTCTTCTTTTCTATTTTGAGACTGGTTCTAGTTCCTTTATATGCGAGCCTGTTCTTGAAAAATGTATTCACTCAACATCAGGAGTGTCAAACCCTGACCGTAGAGCGTCGGATAGCGGGTCAGTTTGCCATATGCATCAATCGTAGGCATGATGGGCGTACCTCCCGATACGCCTTCCACTGCGCTTTCAGGATTGATTGTTTTGATCACTCCCTCCATTGCCTTGAGGGCACTTGCCATAGTGCCGGGCTCCAGCAGATGGAGACGTACCGCTTTCATAATACCTCCCGCAATGCCTGCGCTGCCGGATGTCTCCTGATAAAAATCAGGTCTGTCCATGACGGTGTGCCATAGACC
>DOWV01000351.1:3427-4927 GCA_003519375.1 Bacteroidota bacterium | reverse complement strand
CGGCACCTCCACCAAATCACGTATAGTCTCGATGATTATCGGAGCTCCAATCACCACCCATGAGTTTCCTCTGGTCCAGAGGGCGCCCGACATATGGTGGGTTCCCACACAATGATATCCATGATAGAGAATCCCGGTTTTCTCGTCCTGCAGAAGTTGAAGATGCGAAAGCAGTTGCTTGAAAACTTGCTCAGCCATCTTGATATTTGCCGTGAGTTTCGCCGTACGTGACAAGAAAACGAGTGCCATGAACACTGTATCAGCCCACACCTCGTCCGAAACAGACGCGCCGTGAAAGAAGACACCATCCTTGGACCTCCCGGCATTTGCCATGACCCAGTCCGCGTACTCGACCGATGTTTCCCGATAATAAGCCTCTTTGGTTCTCACAAACATTTCCGGATAGATGGCAAGCGGCGTCAAGTAGTTAACATGGTCTTTCTTTGCGCACTGGTGCTTGTTCCTGGCAATCCACTTCGTCATGTATTCCAACGCTTCGGGATCTTGCGTCTTCTCATAGTAATCGGAAATTGCAATCATCCCTACTCCTGCATTCCAGTCCCAATCATCGATATCCATACCCCAACTGGCAGGATCATGGTCTACCGCATTTGCAGTCTCCCGTGTCAATCCGGCGGTTCCCCGTTTCATGAACTCATAAACCCTGCCTGCTTTTTCTTGCGCCAGCGACAGATTCATTTTATTCACTCCTTTGCTATCTGATGTGCCTCGTCGTAACTCCATCTGCGGACAAAATACTAAAATCAAATTGAAATCGATACTTCTGTTCTGTGTCAACTCTTAGGACAGAATATCAAATGATCAGGCCCCCTTCAGAAGACGGAGGGAGAAGCCCCGTCAGAAAACGACGGGGCAACGAGGACGCCAGGTTCTTACTGGTACCATCAAAAAGAAAGACGTCCCAGAAGCGTGCGGCGTTTTCTTTTTGTAGCTTGGGCAGGGACATTGACGCAGACAGAATTCCGGATAGGGTGTTTGAGATGCTGTTGTGACAAGGGGTGCCCGATCTGACGAGGGTCGGGCGCGAAGAACGCGCAGAACCGGACCCTGTCAGATGTATCCGAACAACGGCGGAAAGACGATCACAACGACGGCTGCCCACACGGCGTACACAGGCAGATAGTTCGTCTGCCATCGTTCGAGGTCCGAAAACGATCCGCGTTCTCTCAAGAAGCGGATGTACAGGACGGCCGACCACGCGAGATTGACGAGAAGGATCACGTTCACACCCAAAGCAGCCACCCGGTTGGGGGTGAATCCGAACTCGGTGATGCGCGCCGCGATGGCCCACAGCGCCACCGCGTCGGCTAACAACGCACTGACGACCAGCACGACCTGCATCGCATCGAATGCGCCGGGAGGCAACCCGGAGTCCCGGGCGGAGACAGAATAGAGCAGCAGGCCCAGGACAACCACCAGGAGAAGGTCGAAAGCGATGAGGACTTCACGCTCGATGTCCACGCCGCGCCCGGTCACGAG
>DOWV01000351.1:0-3257 GCA_003519375.1 Bacteroidota bacterium | reverse complement strand
ATCACGCTCTGCTTGGCCTCGACCAGCCAGGAGGCGACCACGACAGCCCCGGCTGCTCCGCACGGGATCAGCCACGACTGGATGAACCACTCAGCGTCGATCCCGATAGCTTTGAACAGCATCATCAGGAAGGCTGTAAAGACTCCACCGCCCAGCGCGATCAGGACGTAGTAGATGAACAACTCGCCGGAGAATCGAATGAAGTCCATGCGGCCCGCAACTTCGTTCCAGCGGCGGCCGGCGTACGCGATCCCTACTGCGACCCAGAGCGCGATCGGCAGATGCAGGGCTGAAAGCACCTCGGTGTAGCTGTGCTGTCCAAAGGGAAAAATGTTGGCGAAGACGCCCGCCGCGGCGAACGCTGCGGCCAGCCAGAGGCACATGGTGGCACCGAGCCGCCGCTTCCAGATGAAATAGCCGGTCAGGGGTGGGAGCACGAACAGACTCAGGTTGCGCGCGTAGAAGCCCTCGACCTCTTGAAGGTGCATCCCGAAGAACTCCGGCAGTTTAATCAACACGCCCGCGGCCACGGCAAGAGCAAAGGCGACGAAGGCGTCCGATCCCACTCCCACTCCTGGTTCCTTTGGATCCGACTGGAGAGTGACGAGCTGTTTCCAGAGGCGGTCCGAGTGTTCGCGCGCGAACTCGCGCGAGAGGGCGTCGAGCGCCCCCATGCGTTTCACGGCCACAAGAAATGCTTCATCCGGAGTGAGCCCCGCATCGATGAGGCCTGCGATCTGTTCGCGGAGGTGATCTTCCAACTCTGCTACGTCGACAGAATGAATCGCTTGTCGTCGAAGAAGATAGCTTCGCCAGTGGTCGATCTGCTCTTCGAGTGATACCGTGTTTCCGGGATTCGACATTATTCAGGCTCCGTTGTGGTTGTTCTCTTTCCAAGACGATTCTGGATCAAATGACCCACAAATGCAAAAAGTAATCCAACTAAAAATGAAGCAAAAACCACAATTCCTGGAGCGAGCTCGTCTGAGGGTGGAATACTATCAAGGAAGATCAATTTGAACGTCAAAAGAAAACCAATCATACCGAAGACAAAACCACCAATGATGCCAGTTTTGTTTTTCATGTGACTTTTCCTCCACAATTGAGATGAGTCCGAGAGTCAATTGTGCCGATGTCGCCGCGAGAGATGCGCTTGTGACCGCCATAAGCGAGAGCGACTTCCAGATCCCCCGCACCGTCGCGTCCACCGCCTGCCATTGCTTTCGTTCCTCAGTGAGCTGAGCGCGGCCGCTGGAGGTGATCCGGTAATACTTGCGACGGCGGCCGGTCTCCGATTCTTCCCATCGCGCCTTAATGTAGCCGAGTCGTTCGAGCCGATGGAGAACCGGGTAAAGCATCCCGTCCGTCCACTCCATATGTCCTCCGGACAACCCTTGAACCCGCTTGATGATGGCGTAGCCATAGCTGTCCCCTTCCGACAGGATCGCCAGAACTATCGGCGTCGAGGAAGCGGCTATCAGGTCTTTGTTGAATTCCATGATTTCACGCGGCGCGCGTTGTCAATGGGCTCGGATGCGGCTATGCATAGCACCATTATACATAACAGTTCTATGTATGTCAAGTCCCGAGTGTATTTTTTCTTTGAGCATGGGAAAGGGATCGAGCCCCCGGAGTAACGAAAAAACCGGCGATGAGCCGGGCTTTTCCTTCTACATTCCACCTTCTACAATCTTCATTGCTTAGCGGCGGGAGCCCCGTCAGAAAACGACGGGGTAAACTGGTCAGACACAGGATCTTCGGCAGGAAACAAAAAATCCCCACCATTTCTGGTGAGGATTCGAAAAAAACGGCCTTGAGGAAGGTACCCCCCTTACATTCTTCCCCGGCTATAGCGACGCACTTCTGTCGAGGGAGCTATCCCCAGCTTCCTGCCGATGTCGTGCAGTTTGTTGGCATTGGCCTCTCCTTTGACAGACTCCGGATACATCCCAAAGTCGATGAATACCCTTGCTCCCTCCTTCCCCGCTGGTCGAACATTTTCGTTGAAACCCAGTCCTCTCTCGGAAGTGCAGGTCGGAGGATTGTCACAGTCTGGACTAGTTTTGGAGGGAATAGGGCTGGACACCTTGGCGAAGAAAATGTGCTCCGTCCTCCCGGTCCGTCCCGAAAGCCGCTCCTCCGCCCGACACAACTCCCCACTTCAGATCATGCTCAGAAATACACTCTCATCCATAGTTCCACTCTCTCATGCATTTGCTTTCCCCCGTACTCTGTGGTTGTGCCACCCGCAAGAATCGTCGGCCAGACTATGAACTCGACGTTCATAACGGGCTTATAGCTGAATGACATCGAGAGCAGAAAGCTCTTATCGGTGAGATTATAGATTGAATACATCGAAGGAGTGAAATACAACCAGTCGAAGGGCTCGGGATGTATGAGTTTTACATAAAGATAGTCCTTCATCGTGTTACTGCCCTTGAAATACGTCTGCATTGTCCCAAGCGTTTGCTGCATAACCGTTGGATTCGAACTCGTTGAACCATTCAGCACAAAGGCATAATACTGCTCGTATTCCCCTCTGCCCAGGCCAACACCGCTGTGGAAGTACTCAGCAATGAGGGTGGTGTTTGATGCGCTCAGGAATCGCAAACCGAAGAGATACGAGAAGGCGTCTGTTTGTTCATTGGCGAGAAGGCCGTCACGGATGATGTACCGTTGCACATTTTGTGCGTAGCTGAATTCTCCGTGAATCTCAACGTTCTCCCGAAGGTTGTGTGCAAAGTCCACCCCGTAGCGCCTCGGCTTGTCTTTGCTCTGATACGTCATCAGATCGATGTCCGTATCCCAAATCAGCAAGTACGTCTTCAACGCCAGATCCATGGACGCCGCCTCTCCATACCGGCTGTTGAGAAGTGCCGTTGAGGGGATGAAAACAGCGGTCAGAGCAAGACTCTGCAGCGCCTGGGATTGAAAGCTCTTGATGTATTCAACGTTTGCAGAGAGGAGGCCGGCCTGAGCAAGTTCGGGGTTTTCAGGATCCTTAATGGAATTTATGAAGCCGACGGGATTGAATGCATATCCTTTTCCCCAGTTGTAGACCCTCTTGCCGGCCTGCAAGGTGGTGTTGAACGAAGGGCTGAACGATCCATACGCCTCGAAAAGATCAACCCGGGCATCAGCATCACTGTAGTAAGTAGCGTGAGTTTTCAGGATGAAGCTGAGGTCGCTGGTGCGGTATTCTGCATTGAGATATGGCTCAAGTCGGTACTGCGTCAGGTACGAACTTGAGGGCCGTT
>DOWV01000365.1 GCA_003519375.1 Bacteroidota bacterium | reverse complement strand
CTCTGACTTCCCACCCCGTGCTACCAGGTAGTTCCCAGCCACGACTCGTAAATCGATTTCTGCAGAGCTGTCGGATTTGCGGTCTTCGTGACCGAATAGGCGGGGACACTTTGAAGGCGCAGCGGTATATCAATCTCTCTCAGGCGATCTCTGCGAAAAAAAGTCAATCGCACTTTGTCGTCAGCTTTCAGGTTGGCAAGCCGGTCTGTGAGTTCTCTCGCCTGGCTGATACGTCCGCCGTTGAACGCTATGATTTCGTCACCGACGTCAATTCCGGCATCCTCTGCGGCCGATCCGGCAAGCACGCGGACGACACGGAGTTTTCCGTCGCGATCGAAAGCCTGCAATCCAAGGTCGGGTTTCCGCTCAGCGTCTTTGGCGCGAAGTTCAAGTCCCGCGTACAACAGGAGCCTTTCCCAATCGACCGGTGCTGCGCCGTAGACATGGTCTTCGAAGATCTTCGCGAGGCTGCTCCCGGCCAATTTCTCGGCGGCCGATTGCAGATCTTCATTTGTGTAACCAACCCCGCCGCTCAGCGGAAAGCGTTTATAGAGCGCACGCATCACATCATCGAGCGAGCACTTGTTATTCGACCGATGACGGATCTCAAGATCGAGGACCAGACTGACGGTTGATCCTTTGCCGTAGAAATCAGATTCCGCATTATACGATTGCTGGGTTCCTCTTCCCTTTACCCACGAATCGAAGCTCGCTTCCGCAACGGGCTGAATGCGGTTTCCGGGTCGCTGACGATCTTCTTGTACCGTTCTGGCGAGCATGTCGAGTGAGCCCGTCGGGGATCCGAGTCCGGCTCTATTCAGAAGTAATCCCGTATAATAAGAGGTTGTTCCTTCTGCAACCCAAAGTTCTTTTACATAATTCTCTTTCGTGAAATCGTAGGGGAGGATGTTCTTCGGGCGAAGCTGTTTGACATTCCACGTATGGAAGTACTCGTGGGAGGTTACTCCAAGGAGGCCTCGATGAGCAAGAGGATCTTTTGAGCCCGCCGATCGCAATTGAATGATTGTGGAATTCATGTGTTCCGTCGCCCCTCCGCCGTCGCCGCCCGTGTGGAACATGAATACATACCGGTCGTACGGCAGGTCACCCCAGAACTCCTTGTTGGCTTTTATGAGCTTGCTGAAGTCGGCAATCATATTGTCCATGTTGAATGTCGCGGGGCCGTAGATGCTGATGACGTGTTTCTTTCCTTCTGCCTCGAACTCATAGTCCTTCTGACTGCCGATCTCAAGAGGAGCATCGGCGAGAAAGTCATAGTTTGGTGCAAGAAATTTGTTCGCTTCCCCCCGGACTGTTTCCAGACCCGTTGTCACATGCCAATCCTGAAACGGGATGACGGTCAGCCGTATCGGAACGGAACGGTATTGCTGAAGGTACATGAACACTGCACACCCATCGACAAAGGCATGTTCGTCATTTAAACCGCGTGTCCGCTGGTCGAATTCATTGGCGTACACTTTGTACCGTACCGAAACGGCAGTTGCGCGCCCTTTCTTCACCTTCCAGGTAGACTTGTCTGTTTTGGCCCAGGGGAGAGGCGATCCGGATCCGTCAAGCGCCGAAAACTCCTGCACTCCGCCGGGAAAATCGAAGACGACATAGCGGCCCGTGCGCCATATCGGCATTTGAAAATCAAGCGAGGCGGTACCGGGGGGCAATCCCGCGAAAGACAACTCCACCTCCAGCAGGTGCGTCCAGGGCTTCGACATTCCAATCTTGTATTCGATGGCGGGGGTCCGTGCTTGAATGAGCGCCGGAACCAGGAATATGGCAAGAAAAGACAAACGTGCAACTCGTGTCATCTGTGAGATCTCCTTGAGTAAAGACTGTCCGCGTGATGTTGTCGGGCGACAACAGTGGACGCCAGCATGTCGTATACGAACTCTCCTCAACCTTTTGCGAGGCTGCGAGATTCAGGAAGGCTCCGCCTCCTTCGTAGTAGGCAACTGCAGATGAGTCAAGGACGGCATTTTTTCTGAAAAACTCCAGATAAGAATAAAAACGGGGATGGAAGGCGCCGGGATTTGAAACCGTCCTTTCGTCAAATGAAGGAGCCATACCCACTCTTCCTCGCGCGCAGGCCTCTGCTTGTAGCCGCGCGCATATTCAAAAACCGCGATTATCCTTGAATTCGATGAAGAGAAAACCGTCGAAGAGCCAGCGCTTCTCATTCCGCCGGGAATCAGTGTACGAAACGTAGGGGAGAGAGCGAGCCAGAGCAAGAACGCAACGAGAGAAGCAGGCGATAGATCCGTTCTTTTCATGCTCGAACCGAGCCGGCGACGTCAACCACCAGGGGAGAGAAAAAGAGAGTGTCTGGATTCTGCCGGTGAGCATTCCAGTCGGATAATAATTCTGCCGCTTTCGTGTTCGTTATCAAACCCCGGTTGGCCATCAAAGGTATGTGAAGCGAAAAAAAGCGATGAGCCCATTCCATAACATCGCTTGTCGGCCCGCCGCTGAGACACGTCGAATGGAAGTCGACAAGTTGAAGTCGATGCTTCCTGAAGAGTGCGGGGATTCTTCCCGTAACATACGCATCGCCTCCGCCGGAGCGATAGTAGGCTCGTACAATGTTCGCGATCTCATCCCAGGGACCGCCGTGGGGATAGAGCGACAGGCCTTCATAGTAATAGTCCTGAATCGCGATGATGCCGCCGGGCCTCAGCGTTGCGAGGAGCGGGAGGAGGAATTTCTCCGGATCGGCAACAAACGCGATGACCCAACGGACAAAAACAAGATCGAAGTATTGTGAAGGAAGGGAGCTCTGCTCCGCTGTTCCCTTGATGCACTTCACATTTCTCCATCCTCTGGATGCGACCGCCGTTTCGAGCCATTGAATGTAGAATTCGGATGGCTCCAACGCGGTCACCTCTCCCGATTCACCAACGAGATCACGGAGATCAAACGAGACAAGTCCTGGTCCGGCGCCGACGTCGAGGCACCGCCATCCCGTCTGAACACGGAGCCGGTGAAGAAACGCGCGCGTCACAGATCCCCACACGCTCTGTTGAAATCGCAGCCGTTCAAGCTCCTGTTGATTGGCGCCCAGCAAATAATCGCGTTCGTGACGAGACTCGTTCATGCGGGAGTTCGTTGACAAGTATTGTATGATGTGATTGTTGCCAATTTACGACAGTTCTTGCGAAAGGCAAGAATTGAAGAGGGAGGAGATGATGATGGTGTGTGGAAAAGGGCGGTCTTGGTCGGGCCTTACTGAAAGACCTTTATCTGTCCGGACTCACCGATTCTTCTGACGCGCGCGGCATTTGTGATCGAACACTCGAGGATCCACAGATCTCCGTTCGGGGCGATCAACCCTCCTGTTGGCGACCAGGGAGGGCTTGAATGAACCCTGCTGTGGCACTTCCGTCGGGTTGAACTCTCTTCACGACA
>DOWV01000103.1:940-4307 GCA_003519375.1 Bacteroidota bacterium | reverse complement strand
GATTTCGGAAGTTCTCTTTTGAGCCAAAGGCTCATCCGCCTCCGGCGGAGGTGACTTTTCCCGCTCTTGGATTCCGCTCACGAGCGGGATTCAAAGAGCGGAACTCTTCCAAAGAGGAAGTTACAACTCCCCTTCCCTGGCGAGAACTGGAAAAAGCGGACCATGAAATTCTTCGCCGGGAGCGAGTCCGCCCCGATCGCCGATGATGTGCGTGTGCTTTTTGTATGTCGTGCCGCCCGGCATGAAGATCGTCACCATCGCCCGGCGCGGGATGTCAGTCACATTCGGACCAGCATAGTGGAAGGTCAATCCATTGTGGAATGTGCAGCTTCCCGGCATCAGTTCCACGGCCACCGGTTTTACACCGCGGAAAGCGGCAGGTAACACGGCATCGAGATTATCCGGAGAAACGTTGCCAAGATCGACCGGCGGAAGAGGTCCGAGCTTGTGGGAACCCGGCACGAACCACATACAGCCGCGTTCGACGGTGACATCATCAAGCGCCATCCAGCATGAGAGTCCTCCCGGTTCGTTCATCGGCCAGTAGACTGTGTCCTGGTGCCAGGCCGTCGCTTTGCTGTCCTTCGGGTACTTGATGAGCGCCTGGTCGTGCCAGAGACGAACCTGGTTCGAGCGCGTCAGCCGCCGTGCGATTTCTGCCACGCGGATATTATTCACATACTCTTCGACTACCGGATAGCGTTCCCAGAGATTCACCATCTGGAGAAAAACCTTCGAGTATCCTTCGTCCGTCCTCGGCCCGAGGTTCAGGTTGTACTTGTTCTTGTCCTCCACTGCCTGGGCGATAGCCTTCCGAAGGATTTCAACTTCATCCATCGCTAATACGTTGTCCAGGCGCACGTACCCGTTTTCTTCGTAGAAGTGAACGTGTTCCTCAGTGAGTGCGTAGTGCTTCATTACTCCTCCTTCTCCTCATTCATTGTCAAGTGTGACTTTGATTTTCTTCGGTGTTACGGCAATGCTGACCTGAATTCTCCCTTTTCGGCCATCTGCGTTTTCGAAATTCTCGACATCACCTTTTTCGACTGCTACACCGGTAATCGTCAGTGAGTCAGCTGTGTGCACGTTCATCAGAAAGCGAGAGGGTTGCTGCGGAAAGAGCTTTCCGAAGACCCTCTGGGCCATGAGCGTTGACAAACCGATATCGTCCATCGTCAGCGTCGGACTTCCGTCCCTCCGGATGTTCATCCAGCGTCCTCCGCCACCTCCCTCCCTGACATCGACGTAGTAGAAGCTCTGAACCCTGAGTGCAGCGAAGTTGAGGTCATTAATAAGCGCATCTTTGTTCGCCTGAACCTTCTGAGCTTCCATGAGCGAGCCTCGCACACTGTAGGCTATCCATGGCGGTGCCAGAGAAAGAAAGACGACGCCAGCTACGATAGATGCAGAGAGTCCGAGAGCGAGCACAATCTTTATTGGGAATCGTCGTTCAGCCGACGCCTGGCGCCACACCGCGCGCTCCTTTAAGCCCCAAAGAAACAAGGCGGGAGCAATCACATAACATGTCACAATCTCTGCAAGGATGAGCGTATGATAAAGGGTCCATTCGGGGACAATTTCCTTCCCCGAGAAACGAGCCACTCCCTGCGCTATCATGAAACCGCCCGCCTCGACGAACGGTGCAAACGAGTTGTAGAGGAAAATGTCACGATTGAATAGCTTCACGATAAATGCAACGAGGGGGAAGAACGCGAAGCCGAAAACGAGCGTATAGAGAGCAACCCAGACGAGGCGCAAAGGATCCGCCTTGAACTCCTGCCAGCTAATTCTGAATTTCATACGCCACCCCTCTCTTCGTCACGACAACACGATCCTGAGTCATCCCCGTTCGCCCGTCGAAGTTCTTGAACGTCGTGAGTTCCCCGTCGATACGGATTATCGACTGACAAACGATAACGACGTGCGTGTCAGTTACCGCCTCGGCAAACAGGCGATATCGATTATCTCCCGCTATCTCAATAATGGAAGAATCCGGGTTGGCCAACGTCGTTTCTTTCCTGAAGATTTCACCAATGGAGAGTTTGTTCGCCTCATTCTGAGTAGCATAGGTACTCAGGATCTTCATTCCTTTCGTTCTCAAGAGATCCATCGAGACGCCGTGGAAAATCACCTTGTGAATCGTGTGGAGCGTTTCCACCTGCCACGTTGTTGTGCTGTACATTCCAGCCCAGAAAAAAGTCGTGCCGGCGATTGTCACCAGACCGATTCCGCGTGTCCACCACCTCCATTTCGCCGGCAGAGGGGGCCGGGCTACACGGTAGAGAAAGATGAGAAGATAGATCAGCGAAACAATCCCGGCAGCATTGGTGGCAGCCCACGTGTCCCCCGTATAAGAGAATGTGCCAACGAATGCCGCCGCCACTAGAGCGGAAGCGATCAAAACCCACTTCATAGTTTGTCCCTATTGTTTGATGAGGCTGTTTTGCGGAAGTCCGAGCTTTTCTTCCACGTTCTTTTGTGCGAATTTCGTTTTCAAACCAAGTGCAACTTGCTGCGCGATGTCGGCCTCGACTTCGAGAGCATTCGTCAGGTCACGAGTGATTCCCTGAGACCAGAAATGAAAGCGATCACTCGTTTGGATGGCCTGACACATGACGCGGATCTTCTTTCCATCGGCGCGCAGCGAACCTTCAAGCACATAGGAAACTCCCAGCTTGTCGCCAATTTCCTTCATATCAATGGCCTTGCCGCGGTACTGGGCAACATCACTGCGCGAAGCCACCAGGAGGCCGGGGATATTCGAGAGCTCGTTAGTTATCTCCTCGGTAAGACCACGAGAAAAGGAATCGTAGCTGGGACTGCCGGTCAGGTTCTCGATGGAGAGAACTGCGATCGCCGGCCGCACCGCGGGGCTCTTCCCCGATGGAGCGAGCGTGACGTAGAGAAAGATACCGACTGCGATCAAGAGCACGACGCCACCCAACAAAACCCAGCCCGGAAGACCTTTGCGCGCCGGCTCCGTCGGTCCCGCCGCAACAAAGCCTGTAATTTCCTGCGAGACTTTCTGCAGATCCGCTGACAACGCATCACAACCCTGATACCGTGCTCCCGGATCCTTTGCAAGACATTTTGTGATGACATCAACGAGAGAATGCGGAACCTTTGATCGCAACGAGACGACTGGAGCTGGATCTTCATGTACAATAGAGTAGGACAACGCCGCTTCATGGTCGCCCCGGAACGGGAGTCTGCCCGTTGTGAGCTCGTAGAGGACCACTCCGAAGGAAAAGATATCCGATCGTCCGTCGACGGATTCGCCGCGGATCTGCTCGGGCGACATGTACGCGGCAGTTCCGACAGTGCTCCCTGTGTGTGTCAGTTGTTTATCGCCCCGGAGTTTTGCCAG
>DOWV01000103.1:0-678 GCA_003519375.1 Bacteroidota bacterium | reverse complement strand
GATTGGTATTCCCGCACCTTCGAGCGCAGCGTGCCGCCCGGTAAGAGCTCGAGTGCGATAAACCGCTGACCTTCACACTCGTCGATGTCGTAGATCGTTGCAATGCCCGGGTGATTCAGAGAGGAGAGCGCTTGAGCTTCGTTCTGGAAACGTTGAACATCGTCAGGAGTCGGTCGTTCCTGCGGGGGCAGAAATTTCAGCGCAACAAGCCGGCTCAGCTTCAGGTCCTGAGCTTTGTAAACCACACCCATGCCTCCCTCGCCAAGTTTCTCGAGGATCTTGTAATGGGATATGGTCTGACCGATCACTCTCTCGTCCAATCTGCTCAAGTCTTTCGAAGGGCTGTTGACGACAGGGACAAACTGTATCAACGACAAATCTATGGGGAGGCCCCGGATGGACCTCTTGTGAGAACATCGCTGGCAGGTCTCAACGCTTCAACCAACGTCATGAAACTACGAGAGTTCAGACTGAAAGGCAATATCCTTATTGCGGATTGCGGAGTGTTGATTGCGGAATGTCGCCGTGCTGACCCTCACGGGAGGAAGAACTTCTCCTGACTTTCTGCTATCTTTGGGCCATGACAGAGATAACCCTTACCCTCCGGCCCATAGGCTTCATATCGACGCCGTTCAAGTCGAAATATGCCGCCCCCCGGCAGCCGGCTACGGCCCTGAG
>DOWV01000240.1:447-13511 GCA_003519375.1 Bacteroidota bacterium | reverse complement strand
GTTCGCGAACAACCGATATGCTCCGGGGACTGCAGCCGGGAGCTGCCGAAAGAAAGCATACCCCGTGAAGACATAATAACCCTTACCATAGTGAGCAACAAGCAAGCCTCCATCTTTTGACGGCTCACCGGGATCATTGCTCGCCAGCACCGGCGTGTAGCGTGGGTCCCATTTGTCCGAGAAGTAGAGTCCACGCTCCTGGATCCACCCCTTGAAATCTTCCTGTGTAATCTTGTTTGGAGCATTCAGGACCGGATTGTCCGGAGCCAGAAACCTCACGGGAGCCTCTTCGACCGAAACCCGATCTCCCGATACCGTGAAGGGATATGGTCCCAAGTTCTCTGTTTCAACTCTTCTGGGAGTCATGTACTGAACGATGTACGTTCCGCCTTTCTCCACAAACTCCATAAGCTTGCGCTGGTTGGCTTTCACAGCGGGCCGCATGTTGTAAGAACGGACACCGGCAATGATGAGATCGTACGAATTCAAGGCACCGTTTTTCAGATCCTCATCTGTCAGCATAGTCACCTGGTAACCCATCTGCCTCAGTGCAGTCGGAATTTCATCTCCCGGACCCATGATGTAGCCGACGCGTTTCGCCGTGGTTTTCAGGTCCAATCTCAGCAGACGCCCTTCCGTCTTCGGAAACACCGTTTGAGGAGGTATGTGCGGGTAGCGAATCGTGACCATATCCTCCTTTACGGTGCGCTCACCCACGGACGCTTCGACTTGAAATGTACCCGAGCCCGAGCCCGTTCCCGGTTGTACCAAGAACTCAAGTGATTGGTTTTCGTTCTTCTGGAGAAACTCGAACGGAACGCGGGCAGGTGTCACCTTCCACGCCTGTGGAGCTCTCAAAGCGACTGCGCCTGAGATTTTCCCCCCTTCGTTCCGGATGTTCACGACCACTCTCTTTGACACTCCGTCGGGGAAGACATACACTTTTTCCGGCAAGTTGACACTGACCGGAGGGTTGACGACGAATGGCCGGTAGAGCTCTCCTTCCACGGGATCTACAATCCTGAATCGCACCGGCACCTCAAGGTCCATTGTTCCGTCGTCGGATGCAATCCGCACTTTGACAGAGAGCGGAGGAACATTCTCCGCCTGCCCGATCGACTGCAGGTCTGCGACATGGTACGACCCAAGATCCGCCGGTTCTGTGAGCCAGTATGGCTGCGAGTAGGAGAACGCCTGGGGAATTCTCAAACCGAATGCCGCCTGGACGGGTTGATTGTAGCGAAGCGGCGCGATGAGAACGGAGTCGCCCCCCATGAGCGGCATCGCGATCCGTTCAAGGCGAAACGGATATAACGACCGGTTGATTGCCGAGACTGTCACCTTGAGTTCTGAACCGGGGCTCGCGGTGTTGTCCGACGCGAGCGCGTCCACCCACAATCCGCCGCAAAGTCTGATAACTTCCAGCAGCTCACGTTTCTTCAAAGAAATCCATGGCTCATCCTTCAATTTTCCAAGCTCGCTGTATGCGCGCAGCAAAGCCGCGATGGAGTTTCCCGGATTCTCCTCGTCGTACGTCCGATAGACATCCTCCAGCATCGACCCTACCATGGCGCCGCCGGGCACCCGCGCCCATGTGGTATTGACGCCATCGAACAAATCCCTGGATGCGCTGTCCCCGGCAACATGCTGGAAGTAGTTCACGAACTCACCGCGATTCTGTCCGCCGCCGGTCCCCTGGCTTTTGTTCATGCTTCTGCTTCTTCCGGCCATTTCGGTGAACGATTCGCCGAGAACGGAGCTGTACGTTCCCAGATCAACGCCGACCGAACCCTCCGGGACTGCGCTGCGATCGCTTTGCTGGAATCGGAACACGTTCCAGACCAGGCGTTTGGGTTTCCAGGGTTGAGCGTACTTTAGCTGCTCAGGAAACCGGTTCGGATCCCCCGCCGCAAGATACGCCTGGCGCGCCAGATCGGCGGAAGCGGTATGATTGCCATGGCCTCCCTGGGTGGCAGTAAAGCGGGTAACGACGATGTCGGGACGATAGGATCGGATCAGCCAGACAACATCGGAGAGAATCTTTTCCTTCCCCCAGATGTTCATCGTCTCATCCAGCGATTTTGAAAATCCAAAATCGATCGCGCTTGTGAAGTACTGCTCTGCACCGTCAACACGACGCGAGGCGAGAAGCTCCTGAGTGCGGATGACACCAAGCAGATCTCCCTGCTCGGAACCGATAAGATTTTGTCCCCCTTCCCCGCGGGTGATCGAGAGATAAGCAGCCCGCATCAGTCGTCCTTTAGCCATGAATCCGAGAAACGCCGTATTATCGTCATCCGGATGCGCGGCGATATAGAGAACCGAGCCCAGGACGCCAAGTTTCTTCACCGCAAGCTTGAGCTCGGCGGCATTGAGGGATCGGGGGGATTGAGGTTGAGAGAAAGCAGAAACAAGGAGTAGCGGTAGAACCAGGAAGAATGAGAATCTGCGCACCATCACGAGACCTTTCTATCATTTCAGCAAGCAACAAGAACGGGGTAGAGAAAGTTCTTTCGGACCAAGAAGCGAGAAAATATACCAATACCTGCAAGAAGCCGCAAGAACTGCGGTACGGCGTGAGCTTGTTCCCCGCTCGAATGAGCAACCTTTGTGAGTGGTGCGTCGTCTAAATGGAGGTGTTTTTGGGGAGGTGTAGCGTTTGGGGGACGGGAAGCATCTTACTCAAGGGCGGGTGAGGTCCTGCAACGGAGAATCCCTTGCTGCCCGGGATCAAATACCCGACTTATCATCTTCATTCAACTCACCGCGAAGGGGCTCACATGACGCGTCGAACCATTCTTCTCGTTCCTTTCCTCCTCTCCCTGGCTCTCGGCGAAAACGTGAGCGCACAGATGAAGCCGGCAGTTGACGGCGCCGACGTGCTCCAGCAATCTGCACCGAAGGTGTACATCGACTGCAGCCTCTGCGACCAGGATTATATCCGGACTGAAATTTCGTTCATCAATTACGTACGGGACAGGAAACAGGCCGATGTCCACGTCATGATTACGCAGATGTATACCGGGAGCGGCGGAACGGAATACACACTGACGCTCCTTGGCCAGAACGCATTCGACGGTGTGAATGACACCCTGAAATACAACGCCAACAAAACAGACACGCCGGACATGAACAGAAAGGGCCTGGTCAAGGTTCTGAAGACGGGGCTGGTCCGCTATGTCATCCATACTCCGCTCGCCGATTATTTCTCCGTGTCGTACAACAAGCCGGCGGCCGGAGCCAACGTGGTCGATAAGTGGGACTACTGGGTGTTCACGACGAATCTGAACAGCTGGTTCAACGGCGAATCGCAGTACAAATCGAGCCAGGTCTGGGGCGGCTTCACTGCCAGCAGGGTGACCGAGGATTGGAAGTTTCGGTTCTCGACGAACATGAGCTACAATGACAGCAAGTACGAGTTTCAGACTGATGATACGACCACGGTCGTGAGCAGGTCCATCAGCAGGAGCCAGTGGTTCAATGGATCCATCGTGAAAAGCATCACGAGCCACTGGTCGATTGGATTGTTTACGTCGGTAAACTCAGCGACCTACAGCAACATCGACATTGGCACGCATGCGCAGCCGGGCATCGAGTACAATATTTTCCCGTATTCGGAGTCCACGCGCCGCCAGCTCCGCATCGGCTATCAAATCGGCGCCGCCACGCGGCGATACATCGACACGACGATCTACTTCAAGAAATCAGAGACGCTTTTCGACCATACGCTCTCCGCCACCCTCTCCCTGCAACAGCCGTGGGGCTCGACCTCGGTCACGCTCTCCGGCACCCAGTTCCTCCACGATCTGTCCAGGAACAGCTTCAGTATTTCGGCAAGCACGTCCATCCGCGTTTTCGAGGGATTGTCCTTCAATATCTACGGTGGTTATGACGCGGTCCATAACCAGCTGTCACTCCCGAAAAGCTCGCTCACACCGGAGGAAGTATACCAGCAACGAAGAGAGTTGGCCAAGAGCTACTCCTATTGGGGTTCGTTCGGCATGAGCTATTCCTTCGGATCGATCTTCAACAACATTGTCAACTCGCGTTTCGGAAATCAGGGCGGCGGCGGGACGACCATCATAATGACCAGCGAGTAGATTCGATTCCCGTGCAGGAAGAGGGGCTGCGCCACAATCCTCTCCGGTCGAAGGATATCCTGGTTCGGCCCCTTCTCAATTCTGCCTCAGCATTTCGCTCTTCCTTCCCTTTTTTGATTTCATTTTGTTATCTTGAGCAGTCCTCCGGAGAACCCGGCAAGGGTCTTTGCCCTGAGGGTCACGTCATCCAAAAGCGAATCATAATGACTGTTTCGATCACCTTTCTTCTCCATCTTCTCGCATTCGGGGTCCTCACCACAACGGTGATTTCAGGCTTCATTCTTGACCGAAAGCTCCGTAAAGAGCCCGATCACAGAGTGCGCCTCACCATCGCCGGTATTGCAAGGACCATAGGGCTCTTGTCGCCCATCGCCGCGGTGCTGCTTCTCTTCACAGGTATCGGCAATATCCACAATCGGTTCATCGGACCGGAGATGCGCTGGTATACCGAGGGATGGCTCGTTGCGAAAATCGTCTTGTTCGTTGTGATGGTTCTCAACGGGATGATCTATGGACCACGGCTGACGCGCGGCCGACTGAAACACCTGACCTCGATCGCAGAACAATCCGCGCCACCGAATGCTGATGGCGCACTTCGTTCTTTTAACAGACAGATTACCATGTTCTATTTTGTCCAAATGCTCTTGTTGCTCCTCGTCGTCTACATTTCGGTGTTCGGCTCGGGGAAACACCCTGGCGCACTGTAAAAGGCTCATTCTATGAATCATCGCATTGTCGCTGGTTTTTGTGTCGCCATCGTCCTGCTCGTTAGCGGGTGCCGGAAAAGCCCTCCGCCTCAGCAGGGGATGTGGAAGGGGATCGTCACGCTCGCGAACGAAAAGCGTCTTCCCTTCCGGCTATATCTCGATCTCTCCCAGGCTGCCCCTTCCGGCTATTTCATCAACGGAGGCGAACAGACTCCGATCCCTGAGCTTTACGTCCGCGGCGACTCTCTTCTCGTCGTGATTTCCGAATACGGCGCAGCGATGCACGCATGGTGGGACGGGAAACAATACGCAGGGCGCTTCATTCGCTATCGGAAGGATACTACGAGCAACTCGTTTGAATTGGAACCGGCCGCCGCGGCTGAGCAACCTCCGGCGAAGAAACCGCCCACCGAGGTCCCGCTTGTCGGCAAGTACCAGGTCCTGATGAAAAACTCCGAAGGCATCGATAGTTCATTAGTAGGTACTTTCTGGTCACGCGGCGACTCCGTGTTTGGGACATTCATCGGGGCGGACGGAGACTACGGTCTGATGGCCGGCATACAGTCGGGCAACTCCGTACAGCTCGGACGTTTCTCCGGCTGGCAGGGACAGTTGATGGAACTTACGAGGGACATGAATCGCTGGACAGGAATGCTGTACTATCGAATACCTCCTTCTGTCTCGTTTGAGCTCGTCCCCCGGACAAACGCGCTCGTGCAGGTCCCCGAGTCGAAGAGGACTTCCGTGAAAGATAAGCGAAAACCGTTTGTGTTCTCCGGCCTGAGCGTCCTGGGGGACACCGTCACCGTCACGGATCCGAGATTCAAGGGCAAGGCTCTCATCGTGGACATTATGGGAACCTGGTGCCATAATTGCATGGATGCAGCTCCGCTTCTGCAAAAGCTGCACTCCGATTTCAATAAGGACGGATTGGAGATCGCGGCCCTCTCGTTCGAGATCACCAACGATCTCCAAGTGGCGCGAAAAAACCTCCTCATGTACCAGGAGCGCTACGGTATCGGATTCACCGTTCTCTTCTGCGGTTCAACCGAGAAGGCGAATGTCGACGCGAAGCTCCGGACACAGCTGGACAATTTCTCCGCCTATCCTACAACTCTCTTTATCGACCGTAAGGGAATGGTGAAGTACATCCATGAAGGATTTCAGGGACCGGGGACCGGCGAAGAGTATCAGCGTCAGGTTGAGATGTACTACGAGATGGCACGGAAGCTCGTCGGAAAACAAACGGCTTCCCGCTAACCTACGAGTATAAGGTTCACACTGTGCCCGGGCTCCGTCGCCGGGGCTCCGCACATCAACCCTTCACCAAAAAGAGAGCATGACCATGGACCACTCGCTTGTGACCACCAACTTCCAACTTGACGGATATCGCATCGTGAAGAACTTTGGCGTCGTCCGTGGAATCGTCGTACGTTCACGGTCCGTGTTCGGCAATATCGGAGCCGGACTGCAAATCCTCTTCGGCGGTAACATCACTCTGTATACAGAACTGTGCGAGCAGACACGCCGTGACGCCTTTGAGCTGATGCTCCAACACGCACAGGCGATCGGCGCCAACTCCGTGATCGGCTTCCGCTACGATGCTACGGAAATCATGGCTGGCGTTTCCGAGGTCCTTGCGTACGGAACTGCCTGTTATGTAGAAAAAATCTGATCCGCCATCACCCGACAACGTCTCACCCTGAGAAAACCAGATCACTATGGATATCAAGAATAGAAGTGTCCTCGTGTTGGGCGGCTGGGGCCTTGTTGGCTCGGCCGTTTGCCGCCAGTTGATGCCGGAACGGCCAAAGAGTATCATTCTCACTTCCCTGCTGGAATCCGAGGCAAGGGAAGCAGTTGCGACGATGCAGAAGGAATATCCCAAGGCTGGAAAGAACTTCTTTGTGCCCTGGTGGGGTAACATCTTCGTCCCCCATGCCCTCAAGGATACGCCCCGCGACGAGATCCTTCAGAACGAGCGCTGGCGCCGGATTCTGATCGACGATCTCCTCGACGAGCTGACCAGGCCCGTCCTGGAACGATCGACCATCTTCAAGCTCCTCTCAAAATACAAGCCCGACATCGTTGTCGACTGCATCAATTCAGCGACAGGAATCGCGTACCAGGACATTTTTCATTCGGCGCGCGAGGTCCGGAAAGCACTTCGGGATACCAAGGCCGGAAAAGAATCCCCGCTTCTGGATCAGACCGAGCGTCTCCTGGCGACCCTTTACGTTCCTCAGCTGATCCGCCACGTCCAGATTCTGTACCGCAGCATGCAGATTTTCGGAACAACAACATACGTGAAAATCGGGACCAGCGGCACAGGTGGCATGGGACTCAACATCCCGTACACACACAGCGAAGAACGCCCGTCGAGTGTTTTGCTGAGCAAGTCCGCCGTGGCAGGGGCTCACACGATGCTCCTCTTCCTGATGGGAAGAACACCCGACGCTCCCATTACGAAGGAGATCAAACCGACCGCGGCGATTGCGTGGAAAAAAATCGGATACGGGGAGATCAAGAAACGGGGGAAAGTGATTGAGCTCATCGACTGTCCGCCGGAGAGTGCACCGGCCCTCTCAACCACGCTCAAACTTCGGGACCCTTCACTGCCCGTCAAATCGCTGCACTCAAACCTTCGTTCCGTGTTCATCGACACAGGTGAGAACGGAGTGTTTTCACGCGGGGAATTCGAGGCGATCTCCACCCCCGGCCAGATGGAGTTCGTGACACCCGAAGAGATCGCAGAATCCGTGCTCTATGAGATCAGAGGCGGCAATACAGGCCACGATATCATTAATGCGCTCGATAACGCAACGCTCTCACCGACATACCGGGCCGGGTTCATGTTCGAAGGCGCATTACGCGAAATGAAGAGACTTGAGAAGGAACATGATGTGCAGAGCATCGCGTTTGAATTCCTCGGACCACCCCGCCTTTCGAAACTTCTCTACGAAGCGTACCTTTTGAAGGTCGCATTTGGCTCGGTGCGCGAAGTCGTCAAGGCTCCCGCCAAAGCGATCTCGGCGAAACTCGAAACGCTCATCAGAGAGAATTCCCAGCTGCGCTCGAAGGTGATCTCCATCGGAATCCCGATCCTGATGCCTGACGGCAAGACTCTCCTTCGGGGGAACGATCTCAAAATTCCTCCCTATCGCGGCGAGAACGAGCTCAAGATCACCGAGAACTCGCTCAACGCCTGGTCACACGACGGATGGGTCGATCTCCGCGCCGCGAACATGGAGCACTGGAAATCGCGCTTCAAGATCATCATGAGGCAGGTGGACGAGATTCCTCCCGGCGAGACATCATCCCGGCAGTTCAGGAGTCCCGCGTATTGGGACAGCTTCAAGGAAATCGATCCTGGGAAACTGGTCGGATGGATATTCTCGGAAGAAGAAAAAGGGAAACGCATGAAGGCATAACGCCACAACGAGTGAGGAGGAGAAAGCTATGGAACAGAAATTGAAGATTCTCTTGGTTGAAGATGAAGAAGAACTTGTCCTCATCGTGAAGACGTTTTTCCAGGATGAAGGATACGACGTACGCATTGCCATGAACGCTGAAGAAGCGCTGGTGACGCTCGAGAAGTTCTTCCCCGACATCATCGTGTCGGATGTTCGCATGGGTCGGATGGACGGCTTTCAGTTCCTTGAGACCCTGCGTGCGATGCCCGAGAAAAAGAACATTCCCTTCATCTTTTTGACGATCATGGACGACCGGCAGTCCGTGGAACGAGCAGCGAAGATGGGGGCTGATGGTTACCTCACCAAGCCTTTCGACGTTGAGGACCTTCATGACAAAATCAAGAAGGTTCTGGCGAAAAGGAAATAGAAGCGGGGTGGCGGTGAAACACAAAGGCCGAGCGAGTTCATCGTTCGGCCTTTGAGTTGTACAGCAATCTGCCCGTTATTCGTATCGCAGCGCTTCAATGGGATCGAGATTCGCGGCCTTCCATGCAGGATAGACGCCGAACACCACTCCAATGAAGGCACAGAGGACGAATCCGATTATTGCCCAATCAACCGGAAACACAGGAGGGATCGAGAAGGCAAGGGCCGCCAGATTTCCGCCGATGACTCCCAGGCCGATTCCCACCACTCCACCCATCTGGCAAAGGACGACCGCTTCCGTGATAAACTGACTGAGGATGTTGCTTTTTCTTGCCCCCACCGATTTGCGCAATCCGATCTCCTTCGTCCGCTCGGTGACAGAGACCAGCATGATATTCATGATACCCACACCCGCCGCCAGAAGCGAGATGAAGCTGATGAACCCGATCCCCATTTTCACGTACTTCGTGAAATCATTGAACGTTGAGATCAGAGAGTCGTTCGAGAAGATCTCGAAATCATCGTCCGCTCCCGGTTCGACCTTCCTCGCGATGCGCAACGCCAGGCGAGCCTCTTCCATGCACTGCTCGTACACTTCCTGGGTCTTCGCCTTGATCATGATATTGAGGGACCGCATCTTGCCGAATTTGTTGAGGAACGAGCTGAGGGGAATGGCAACGAAATTGTCGTTGTTTCCGCCAAGTGCGGCACCCTGAGGATCGAATATTCCGATTACCTTAAAGCGCTCGTTCTGGATTTTCACTTCCTGCCCTATCGCGCCGCCCTTTGGAAAGAGCTTGGTGACGATGCCCTGTCCAAGGATGACCACCTTGTTGGCATAGGTCTGATCATTATCGCTGAAGGATCGGCCTTCTTTGATCGTCCAATTGTTGGTCGGAATGCCATCGGGGACTTCGCCGGCCACGGTGACGTTCGGATTGGTTTTCTCTCCCGACATCGTCTGAATCGTCTTGCCCCAGGACCACGCTTCAAACGCCACATAGCGGGCGGTTGTCATTTTCTCCGCCACGTATTCGGCCTGTGTCAGCGTAATATCTTTCCTGCGCCGGAATTTGTCCCATTGCGCATGGCCGCCGGTGAACAAGGCAGGGAATTTCTGAATCTGAAACGTGTTCGTTCCGAGGTTGCTCAGTCCCGATTCGATGCTGTTTTGCAGCACCTGCACTGCCGTCATTACTCCGATAATCGAAAATACGCCTACCACGACGCCCAGAAGCGTAAGGACGGAGCGTAGTTTGTTCGCCCGAATCGCTTTGAAGGCTATTGTCAGAATCTCTTTAAGTTCCACTTGGTTTTCTCCGAGTCATGAAGGAGGACCGTTATTCATATCGAAGCGCGTCGACGGGGTCAAGCCGAGAAGCCCGGTAGGCAGGCAAGAATCCGGATACGACACCTACAAACAATGACACCAGAATCGCGATTGCGACGATGCTCAACGGCATCGCTGTCGGCAGGATCTGGTCGATGACGAGACTGAGAGGGAACGAGATCATCAACCCGATGATCCCTCCCATGAGACAGAGTGCAGCCGATTCCAGGAGAAACTGCTGCAGGATCGTTCTTCGCGGAGCGCCGATCGCCATGCGCACTCCGATTTCCCTCGTCCGCTCTGTGACCGACACGAACATGATGTTCATGATCCCGATGCCACCGACGAACAGCGACAAACCTGTAATAAAAAGTCCAACGCCTGCAATCACCACACCTATGGCGTTGAAGGTTTGGATGATGATCTCCTGCTGATTGATGGCGAAATCATCTGCCTGTTTCGGGCGGACACCGCGCGCTTTGCGCATGATGCCCCGGACTTCTTCCTTGGCTTCATCCAGGTCCTTGAGCGAGATTGCTTTCACCATGATCTGGATTCCGCCGCGGCGATTGCCAAAATCCTTGAAGAACCTGTTGATGGGAATGTATGCGCGGTTGTCGAGGCTTTCCATGCCGAGGATGCTTCCCTGTTTATCAAGCACTCCGACGATCCGGTAGTTTCCGTTCCCGAGTTTGATGGTCTTGGCGATCGGATTCTCGTTCGGGAAGAGATTCACCGCTACTTCCGAACCGATGACAGCCACCGGCCTTCCGCCATCTGACTCACCTGTCGTGAAAAACCTGCCGAAGGCAATGTTCACTCCCATCGTTATGGGGAATTCGTCATTCGTACCGACAATCACGACATTCTCCAGAACGGTCTTGCCGTATTTCGCCTGACGTCTTGTACCCGCGGCAGGAGAAACGGAGCGGGCGAACACAGCCTGCTTCTGCAAAGCTTTCGCTTGCTGGATCCTGATATCACGCCGGTTGCGGATCTTCCACCATTCTTCCCCTCCGCCCCAGGGCCACTTCTGTACATAGAGAACGTCGGCGCCGATGGCCGCGATGCTCTTGTTGAATGCCCGGTTGAGCCCCTCGATCGCCGTGCCCATCAGCGTTACCGACACGATCCCTATGATGATGCCAAGAGCGGTCAGAATTGACCGCATCTTGTTGGCCCGGATTGCATTAAAAGCGATCAGCAGGCCTTCCCGGAATTCACCGATTGCGTAGCGCATTATTTTTCCGTCACATCAAGAGGGTTGATAACTCGCTTATTTTGAACCGCATGATCAGCTTCAATGTGTCCGTCACGCAACCTGATAATCCGGTCCGTGTGCTCTGCAATGTATTCTTCATGCGTAACCAAAATGATCGTATTGCCTTCCTTTTGAAGAAGATCGAAAAGGGCCATAATCTCGTCGCCGGTCTTGCTGTCGAGGTTACCTGTCGGCTCGTCGGCAAGGAGAATGGAGGGCTGTGTGACAAGTGCTCGGGCAATTGCTACCCTCTGGCGCTGCCCGCCCGAGAGCTCATTCGGCTTGTGATGGATGCGCTCTGTGAGACCTACGCGGCCGATCGCTTCCCTGGCCAGTTTCTTCCGCTCACTCGAGCCGACACCGCCGTAAATCAGGGGGAGCTCGACATTATGGAGCACATCTGAACGTGCCAGCAGGTTGAAGGTCTGGAACACAAATCCGATTTCCTTGTTCCTGATCCTTGCCAGCTGGTTATCGTTCATCTCGCTCACATTGATCTGGTTGAGCTCATAGAGCCCGGAGGTCGGTGTGTCGAGACAGCCGATGATATTCATCATGGTCGACTTCCCCGAGCCCGAAGGACCCATAATCGCGACATATTCGTTTCGCTGGATCTCGAGAGTGACGCTCTGCAATGCGTGGACATCTTCCGAGCCAACGTGGTAGATCTTGGTGATGTTGTTCAGTCTGATGACGGTTGACATACCGGCCTTCCTCGACAATGGTGAAATTATTCGAGCTCTTTGATTTTCTTTTCTATGTTCTTTCTCTGGTTCGCCGAGAGATCGGCTGCGAGCAGCATCTCGTAGGCTTGCCGTGCTTCCTTCTTCTGACCTTTCAATTCGTGCGCCTGTGCGCGAAGGTCGAACGCCGCCGTGAAGCTTCCGTCGAGAGACAGCGCCTTCGTCGCGAGCGCGAGGGCTTTGTCGGCATCCTTCTTCTGAAGGTACGCCCGGCCAAGAAAAACAAACGAGTCGGCAGTGTCCGGCCTCAGGACAGTATATTTCTCAAATGACGCGAGAGCCTCGTCCGACATCTGGTTGCGCCAGAAGAAGGTGCCCGCTGCACGCCATGCGCGCCAGTCTTTCAGTCTGTTCGCAGTGAGAAGCTTCATTTCCTGCATCGCCTCTGCATTCTTCTTTTCAGCAAGAAAGAGACTCGCTTTCAGTGGTCTGCCGCGTAGCTCATCCAAACCAACCACGACGTCCGCCTCGCTCCAGGCCTTCGCCATGTCTCCCCCCATGATTCCCGGCGCCCTTCGGTAGTATTCCACCAGACCAACATGCGCCTCCACCAGCTTGGGATTGAGCTGGATCGCTTTCTCGAACGCCCCCTTTACCCTGGGAGCGAGAAACGCCTGCTTGATGATCCCGGCATCCCGTGCTTTTGTACCAAGCGCCGCTCCCAAGCCGTATTGATAAGCAGCGCTCTGCGGATTGAGATCGACAGCTTCCTCCATGTGGTCCACCGCCTCGTCGGCATCGGAAAACTGGTTCGAGAGGAATACCAGGCCGAGCCGATAGTGAGCTTCAGCGTTCTTGTTGTCCTTCTTCAGCATCGACTCGAAGATGGCCTTGGCTTCGGCGTACTTCCTTTTCCCCATGAGGGCAACACCCTCATCAAGAGACTGCGCGGAGAGCAAGACCGGGAGAGTCAGAATCAGCAAGAGCCAACGATACAGTCTCATTCCGGATGGTCCTATTTCTTCTCTGCGTCAACAGACGTTCCGGTGTTTCGGGTTGTCTTGTTCTCGACCTTCACTGCTGAACCGCTCTCGAGGTCACGGTTGATGGCCTTGAATGGTCCGGACACGACTTCCGCACTGTC
>DOWV01000240.1:0-197 GCA_003519375.1 Bacteroidota bacterium | reverse complement strand
CCTTCGGCCGGAGCGGCATCCATCTTCTTCTCTTCCTTCGGCGCGCGGACCGTCACGGACTGTATGGGTACTGCCAGCACATTGGTATGTGTTTCCGTCTCAATATCAGCAGCCATGGACATACCAGGACGGAAGCTCACCCCAGGAGGCGTCACCACACGGATCCTCACTTCGAAATTCGTCACCTCATCCTGCGT
>DOWV01000098.1 GCA_003519375.1 Bacteroidota bacterium | reverse complement strand
TCTGTGCGGTCGGCCCGGGAAAATGTGGATCGCATCGAGGGGCTCATCACCGGGAGGACACGGCTGATCAGCATACCGCACGCCACCACGACGACGGGACAAATTCTGCCTATTAAAGCAATCTCTGAACTTGCGAAACAGAAGAATATCTGGCTTTTTGTAGATGGTGCACAGACGGCAGGGATGTTGTCGTTCAACCTGCACGATCTTGGCTGCGACGCATATGCGACGAGCGGCCACAAGTGGATGCTGGGGCCGAAAGAAACGGGATTGCTGTATGTCCGGAAGGACATGCTCGATGTGCTTCAGGCAAAGTTCATCGGCGCATATTCAGACAACGGGTTCGATTTCGCGAAAGGAATCCTCGCCCTCCATCCAACGGCGCAGCGATACGAATACGGGACGGTCAACATCCCGTTGCGCGTGGGGCTCGGGGCGGCGATCAAATTCATCCAACGTATCGGGATGGATCAGGTCTGGCGCCGGGACCAGGCGCTCTCGACGAGGCTTTTCAATGGTTTGCGGGAGATACCGCACGTCCAACTCCTCTCGCCGGCGGACCAAAACGAACGGAGTGCCCTTATCACGTTCAAACACGAAAAACTCTCCTTTTCGGAGGTTCAAAACCATCTCAATACCTATAAGCTTCGAACGCGCGGTGTAACTGAAGGTGGTGTCAACGGACTCCGGATTTCGACGCATATCTACAATACCTACGAGGAGGTGGAGCGCGTGCTGGAAGCGGTCAGAACTTCCTGGAAAGGATAAGAGCGGAGAACGCCATGTATGCCATTGGTTATGATATTGGGAGTTCCTTCGTAAAAGGAGCGATTGTCGACCTTGAGCGCGGTGCCGTTGTTGCAACCGCTTCGTACCCCGATCATGAAATGACGATACACTCTCCCGTGAGCGGCTGGGCAGAACAGGACCCGGCGACGTGGTGGGAGGCAATTGTCGGCATCAGCAAAATCCTCTCCTCCCGGAGCACGGTTTCGCTTCAGGAAATCAAGGCCGTCGGGATTTCGTATCAAATGCACGGACTTGTTCTCGTGGATCGCGACGGAGTCCCGCTTCGTCCTTCCATAATCTGGTGCGACAGCCGGGCCACAGAAATCGGGCGCGCTGCATTTGAGCGGATCGGAGAAAAAGTCTGCCTCAACGAAATGCTCAACTCGCCGGGAAACTTCACTGCGTCGAAACTGAAATGGGTGAAGGATAACGAGTCGGCCGTTTACGCGAAGGCGTACAAGGCGCTCTTGCCCGGTGACTATGCCGCCCTGAAGATGACGGGGGAATTCAAGACCACCGTATCGGGGCTCTCGGAAGGAATTCTGTGGAATTTTCCTGCGCACTCGGTTGCAGAACGAGTGTTGCGTGAGTATCAACTTCGCCCCGATCTGCTCGCTGATCTCGTTCCCAGCATGGGACTCCAGGGACATCTTACCGCACACGCCGCGCAGGAACTCGGCCTCAAAGCAGGTATTCCAGTTTCATACCGGGCTGGTGATCAGCCGAACAACGCTTTTTCACTCAACGTCCTCGAACCCGGCGAGATCGCCGCAACCGCAGGGACATCAGGTGTTGTTTATGCCGTCAGCGGAACATTCAACTGTGATCCGGCGTCGCGGATCAACGCGTTTGCACATGTGAACCACACACCGGAGAACCCGCATGTCGGCATCCTCCTTTGCATCAACGGCACCGGCATTTCGAACAGCTGGATCCGGAAACTGGCGGGCGATTCGAGTCTCACGTACCCCGAGATGAATGAAATTGCCTCCGGCGCGCCGATCGGATCGAAGGGATTGACCATGCTGCCGTTCGGGAACGGAGCCGAGCGTATGCTGGGAGACCGGGATCCTGGAGCAGTCGTGGAGCATCTGAATTTCAACATACACTCGAAGCCCCATGTTCTCCGTGCCGTGCAGGAAGGTGTGGCGTTTTCGTTCAAATACGGAATAGAGATCATGCAATCGATCGGCATACCGCCGAGCGTGATGCGGGCGGGCGAGGCAAATATGTTTCTCAGCCGGGTGTTCTGCAAGACGCTGGCGTCCGTTGCAGAGGTGACGATTGAACTGTATAACACAGATGGTGCGCAGGGAGCAGCGAGGGCAGCGGGTGTCGGCGCCGGTCTGGTGCCGTCGGTAAAAGAAGCCTTCAGAGGACTTTCGTGTGTGCGACGCGTTGAACCGGACCCAAGACGCGATGAGTATATTCAGGCATATGAAACCTGGCGAAATTCCCTCAATCGGATGCTATCGGCATCATGAACGCTGACTCGATAATCATCCGGTTTGAGAATATCACAAAGCGCTTCGGCGGTACGATTGCGCTTGATGGCGTGAGTTTTTCCGTTCGGCAAGGGGAAATTCACGCAGTTCTGGGAGAGAACGGAGCCGGGAAGTCGACACTCATGAGAATACTCTCCGGCGTTCTACCGAAGGATGACGGACGACTGTTGGTCGCCGGGGAGGAAAAACATTTCCGAACACCGATCGACGCGCAGCAGGTGGGAATCAGCACCGTCTACCAGGAGCCCTATCTGGCTCCACACATGACGGTCGCGGAGAATGTGTTCCTCGGCAGAGAACCAAGTCACGGGCTTGGCATTGTCGACTTTGCGTCGTTGAATTCACAGACGAGGGAGATCCTCTCGCGCCTGGAGCTGAGCATCAATCCGACAACACGGTTACTGGAGCTAAGCCCCGCAGAGGTTCAATTGGTTCAGATTGCCAGGGCGCTGGCCTCATCTTCAAACATTCTGATTCTCGACGAACCAACGGCATCGATTACGGAGCATGAATCCGACATTCTCTTCGGTCTCTTAAAAAAACTGAATGCCGGCGGTCTGACGATCATCTATGTGTCTCATCGTCTCAAAGAAATATTCGATCTGTGTCACCGCGCCACGGTACTCCGCGATGGTAAGTTCATCAACACGGTGGATGTGGCGTCGAGCGATGAAGACAAGATGATCGGCATGATGGTGGGTCGTGAGATCGTCCACCATGAGAGGGGGCGGGAAAAGGCCCGCGGGGGCGGAATTCGACTCGAGGTGCGCGGATTATGTGTGAGCGATGCCCCGGTTCGGGTGAACAACGTGTCGTTCCATGTACAGAAGGGTGAAATTGTCGCCCTGGCAGGTCTGGTCGGTTCGGGGCGCAGCGAAGTAGCGAAAGCTGTTTTTGGACTGAATCGCATTGACGCCGGAAGCATTGAGGTTGACGGTAAGCCCGCGAGAATCCGCCATTCGAGAGATGCGATCCGATTGGGGATCGCTTTTGTGCCCGAAGATCGCAAGGACGAGGGTCTTATATCCATACAATCACTCAAGCATAATATTTCTCTAACCGGGTTGAGGCTTCTGTCAAGATTTGGATTTCTGCAGGGATCGGCTGAGACGGACCTTGCCCGATCGAGTTCGGCGCAACTCTCGATCAAAGCTTCTTCGGAGGAAGCAGAAGTCGCGACGTTAAGCGGTGGGAACCAACAAAAGGTTGTTCTGGCAAAATGGCTGTGGCTCAAGCCGTCGATTCTGATCCTTGATGAACCGACGCGCGGGATTGATGTCGGAGCGAAGGCAGAGATTCATACGCTGATACGAAACCTGGCGGCAGAAGGCATGTCCGTACTTCTTGTCTCGTCCGAACTGCCGGAGGTGCTCGCGCTGGCAGATCGTATCTATGTGATGCGCGATGGCACCATTGCCGGAGAATTGCAGTGGAGTCAAGCAAGCCAGGAAGCCATCATGAAACTGGCGGCGCTTGGAAATTGAAGTCCATCATTTCTGAACCAACAACGGGAAACGAATGAAATCGGTCAATATCTTCGACTACATCGTTGTCATCGCCTATTTCATCTTCATGCTTGGGATCGGGCTCTATTTCATGCGTTTCAACAAGGGGGCAAAGGAGTATTTTGCAGGCGGCAATATGATCCCTTGGTGGGCCTCGGGGATGACATTGTATATGGCGAACTTCACCGCCTGGACATTTTCAGGCGCGGCCGGGTTTACGTACAGCACCGGCACCTTCATGCTCATCTGGTTTTCGCTCGGCTCCATTTCATACTTTCTCGGGTCGTTCCTGACGGCGAAACGCTGGCGTCGCACGCGGTCGATTTCTCCTGTCGAATATACGTACTCGCGATACAATGTGACGACTCAACAGTTTCTCAGCTGGGTCATTGCGATAAACTTCACGCTCAGCGCCGGCGTTCAACTCGCGGCAACAGCAAAACTGTTATCACCCGTGATGGGGCTGGATATCATCACCGTGACACTCGTAACGGGCATTGTCATTCTTGTCTATACGTTCCTGGGAGGGATCTGGGCAGTCTCCATCACCGATGTCGTGCAGGGAGTCATTCTTCTGGCGACGACATTCATCGTTGCGCCGATGAGCATCTCGATTGTCGGTGGTCTCGACAAGCTCTTTGCATCGCTGCCGCCACTGACTTTTGATCACGTCTACAACGGTGTTCACTACGACCAACACTGGCTCATTTCAATTCTTCTGATAACAACCATAGGCTTTGCAGCGGGTTCCGGCCAGCGTTTTTACTCTGTCAAGGACGAGAAATCGGCCATTAAGGTGGCGTGGTTTGCCGCAGCGCTTGGACTTGCGGGGCCGTTGACGTTCGGAATTCCGCCGCTTGCAGCCCGCGTGCTGTGGCCCGACCTGTCTCAGGTTGAATTCTTCCAACCGTACCTTGCCACCAACCCGCAGGACCTTGTCTATATTGCGCTCTGCGTCAAGTTTCTGCCGAACGGACTTATCGGAGTGTTTGTTGCAGCGATGCTGGCCGCGACGATGAGCACCCTCAGCTATGTGTACAACATGGTTTCTTCGGTTGTTGCGCGTGACATGGTGCAGGGCTTGTTTCGACCCAAGACGAAGGATGAAGAGCTGATGAAGATAGGGAAGATTGCCTCCGTTGTTATCGGGACGATCGTCACCAGCCTTGCCGTTTTGTTCGTCAGCAGCCAGTATGGCATCTTCAACATGATGCAGACGTTCTTCACGCTCTTCAATATTCCCGTTACGGTTCCGCTCTGCTTCGGGCTGATTTTCCGCCGCGTTCCCAAATGGTCGGCTGTTGCGGGCATTGCATGGGGGCTGCTTGCCGGCGTATCCGGACGTTACCTGCTCGGTTGGGATATCGGTCAACAAGTGTATCTGTCGTTCGTCATGACCTTTGGGATATTTGCCACCTCGTTCTGGACGGGTCATATCTACAAAACAAACAAGTCACTCCTGGCGCTCATCAGTCTGCTTGTCACTCTTGCCGTCGGCATCCTTTTCGCGAACACGATGCGTGTAGAGCAAACCGAATTGATGAGCGCATTGGCGTGGGGTGTGGCCGCGGCATTTGGTGTCAGCCTCTTCACCTTTGCCCGACTTTTTTCTCTTGACAGCGATGAGGATCGAAAGATGGTCGCTGAATTCTTTAAGAAGCTTGACACACCCGTCGATGTCGCAAAAGAAGTCTTTGGCGCCGGCAAAATTCAGATATCGGCATTTCCCCTCGTCGGAAGTACGATGATCGTTATGGGAGGTTTGTTAAGCCTGATTTTCTTCACGGATCTTCGCGAACAAGAGAAACTCATTGTCGGTGCGCTGATTTCGTTCATGATCCTTTTTGGCGCAGCCATGTGGTATTTTGGGAAGAAATCTGAAATTCGTGGCGCCCAGGCAGCAAAAGAGTAACAGAGAACGTGTTACCATGTGTCTTGAATACGAACAGGAGGATCTTCTCCGATGAAAGCAGTTAACATTTACGACTATCTTGTTATCCTCGCATATTTCTTCTTCATGCTCGGTATCGGGCTGTACTTCATGAAAGTCAACAAAGGAGGGAAGGAGTACTTTGCCGGAGGGAGCATGATCCCATGGTGGGTTTCCGGGATGACGCTCTATATGGCGAACTTCAGTGCGTGGACGTTTACAGGCGCTGCGGGTTTTGCGTATGCAACCGGCTGGTTCGCGATTTTGTATTTCGGAACGTGGTCGATTGCCTACTACTTTGGGTCGCAGTTGACGGCGGCGAAGTGGCGGCGGACCCGGTCGATTTCACCGGTCGAATACACACACACCAGGTTCAATTTTACGACGCAGCAATTCCTGAGCATTGTCATCGCCACGAACTTCACGTTGTCGGCGGGAGTCCAACTTGCAGCGACGTGCAAGCTCATCGCGCCAGTCATGGGTCTGGATATCACGATGGTCACGCTCGTGACGGGAGTCGTGATCCTGCTCTACACGTTCATGGGAGGCCTCTGGGCCGTCTCCATCACCGATGTTGTGCAAGGAGTCATTCTGCTCAGCATCACGTTTATCGTTATGCCGCTGGCGCTTGCACTCGTGGGAGGACCCGCACATCTCATTGAAGCGCTTCCGGCCTTGTCATTCGATCATATCTATAATGGGGTTCACTATACCGAACATTGGCTTATCTCGATCCTCGTCATCATGTATCTTGGCACGGCTGCCGGTGCTGCACAGCGTTTCTACAGCGTGAAGGATGAGAAGGACGCAAAACGGGTCGGGAAACTTGCCGGCGGACTCTTTCTCACCGTTCCGTTCGTGTTCGGAGTGCCGCCGCTGGTCGCGAGCGTTATCTGGCCGGATCTGTCGCAGGTCGAGTTCTTCAAACCCTACGTTGGCAAGAATCCCCAGGACCTTGTGTTCATCGCCCTTTGCCTCAAGCTTCTGCCGAATGGTCTGATCGGCGTGTTTCTGGCCGCAATGCTGGCGGCAACGATGAGCACGCTGAGCTCTGTGTACAATATGGTCTCGTCGATCCTCTCGCGCGACATCTACCAGGGATGGATCAAACCGGACTCGACGGATAAGGATCTTCTCAAGGTGGGGCGCCTGTTCTCCATCGGGCTTGGTGTTTTTGTAACGATTATGGCGGTTGTATTCGTGAACAGTCAGTTTGGAATTTTCAATCTCATGCAGGCATTCTTCACCCTTCTCAACATTCCGGTTGTTGTGCCTATAGCCTTTGGCCTTCTTTTCCGGCGTGTGCCCAAATGGGGGGCCGTTGCTTCCATTGCCTGGGGTCTGATCGTTGGCTTCATGGTAAAATTCGTATGCGGTTGGGAAATCGGCCCTCAGGTGTATATCGAGTTCATCATGTCCACAGGCATCTTCATCGGCGCCTCCAGGCTTGCGACGTTGTATACTGCAAACAAAGGGCTCCTTTCGGCTCTTTCTTTTGTTGTCATGGTTGTGATGGCGGTTCTCCTTTCGCGGACCATTAGTGGCGATCCGCTCGCTTTGGGCAATTCGATGCAGCTGACCCTGATCTATGTGGGGGCTTTCGGTCTGGGCGCGAGTCTTTTCGGGTTTGCGAAGCTCTTCGCGGGCGAGACTGAAGAACAGCGGGCGGTCGTTGCAGAATTCTTCAAGAAGATCGACACCCCCGTTGATGTCGCAAGGGAGGTGTTTGGTGCGGGGACGAAGCAGATTTCTACATTCCCGCTTGTCGGTGGCACCACCATCGTGATGGGTTTGCTGATAAGCCTCATCTTTCTCACAGATGTCACCGGCGGCGAGGCTATAATCCTGGGCATCATGATTACGATTATGATTCTCTTCGGAATCGGTATGTGGTATTTTGGCAAGAAGTCGGAGATACGCAGTGCAGAGCAATACGCTGAACAGGGGGGCGGAGCCTGATGAAAATTCATCTTTCGTATGGCAAAGACGGTCTGGATGTGGAGATTCCAGAAAGGAATCTCGCCGGCGTGCTCTCCTTTGGAGCGTCGACACCATTGGCGCACCCGGAAGAAGCGATTGCTCGTTCATTACAGGAACCGATCGGATCATTGCCGTTGGGGGAATTGGCGACAAAGGCGAAGTCTGCATGTATCGTGGTTTGTGACATAACGAGGCCGGTGCCAAACAAGCAGCTCCTGCCGCCGATGTTACGGACGCTGGAGGAAAGCGGAATTGCGAGGAACAAGATCACGATCCTCGTTGCAACAGGGCTTCACCGTCCAAGCACGGCTGCCGAGCTGGATCTGATTCTGGGGCAATCGATGGTAAGTAAGTACCGCGTGGTCGATCATCATGCGAGCGTTCCTGGAGAGCAAAGTCTTCTGGGTGAGACAAAGCGGAAGACGCCGGTGTATATCGACAAACGGTATCTGGAAGCAGAGTTGAAGATCACGGTGGGCTTCATAGAACCGCATCTGATGGCAGGTTTCTCCGGCGGCCGGAAAATGGTGGCGATTGGATGTGCGGGAGAAGAGACCATCAAGACGCTGCATAGCCCAAGAGTTCTGGACGATGAGCGCTGCCGCGAAGGATCGATCGATGAAAATCCATTGCATGATGAATTGATGGAAATTTCCAGGATGGCCGGGCACGATTTTGTGCTCGATGTTTCGCTCGATGCGAATCGTAACATCACGGGTGTCTACGCCGGTCATCCGCAGGAGGCACATGCCGTCGGCGTGGAAGCTGTGCGCCGGTCGGTTCGGGCAACGTTGAAGGAGCCGGCAGACATCGTCGTGACGACGAGCGCCGGATTTCCGCTTGATCTTACCTACTACCAATCGATCAAAGGAATGACCGCCGCGCTGCCGGTGCTGAAGAAGGGCGGGATGCTCATTCTTGCTGCAGAGTGCAGTGAAGGATTAGGGAGCGAAAGATTCACTGCGATGGCGACGCGGTTCGGCACTGCGACCGAGTTTGATGAATGGATTCATCAACATCCCGTTGATATCGACCAGTGGCAGCTGCAGGAGTGTCTCAAGGCCGTCCGCCAGGGCGAGGTTGTTGTTGTGGCAAGCGGCATTCGACCCGAGCATAGGGACAAACTTTTTGTGCGGACCGCCGCCAGCGTGGAAGAGGCCGTGGCACAGGGCCTCCAGAAATTTGGCTCGCAAACGACGATAGCTGTAATCCCAAAGGGTCCTTACACGCTCGTAGAGGTCAGCCGCACGTCGGCTTGAAAAACCGGCAGTACCCGTCGCCAGAGCGAGAATCGGCAAAATCACCTGCAAAATCAGCTCTTTTCTGCTCAACATCGCAACATACTTTTCTTGACATCAGCGTTTTATTCCAGTATTATTTTCTATGCGTTAATTAAACACCATTCAATTAGCAAAATGAAACCCCATGGCACTTAATTATACGGTTCCTGCCGTCGACCGTGCAATCAGGGTTCTTGAGCTCCTCTCGGCATCGCCCCACGGCCTCTCCCTCGCGCAACTCGCCTCCCAAACGAAGGTGCCCAAGAGCACGCTCTTTCGCATCCTTCGCACACTTCTGCAGCATTCGATTATCGTAGAGGACCCCGAGCGCAAAATCTTTTCGCTCGGCATGAGACTCCTTGGCTGGGGAAACGTCGCGCTGGCGCGCATCGATCTCAAGACTATCGCACACCCGCACCTTGTGAAACTGTCTCATGAGACGAGAGAGAGCTTTTACCTGGCGCTCCTTGATCATGACGAAGTAATCCTCGTTGACCATGTTGATACCCCCGAAGTCTGGAAGATGGTGACACGACTTGGTCACCGCTCCCCGTTTCATTGCACGGCAACCGGTCTTGTGCTGGTGGCCGACATGCAGGACGCTGCGATCGACATGATGATTGCCCGTCATGGGCTTAAGCGGTTTACCGGCACAACGATTACGACCACCGCACGGCTCAAGAAGCGATTGAAGGAGGTTCAGGAGCTGGGCTATTCGATCGTGGACGGCGAATACAAGCCCGATCTTTGTGCCGTCGCAGTGCCGATCTGGGATCACTCCAACAAGGCAGTCGCATCGCTCATGACCGCCATTCCATCTGTCCGTAGCGGCAAAGACAGGAAGCTCGTGGAAAACCTGATAGGCATCCTGAAACGGGAAGCGGAGTCGATCTCGAGGGAGATCGGCTATGAGCGGGCCCGCGCGAGTGCATGAGCCGTTTGGTGAAGCGGAGGATGAGGCGAGTCGTTCCCTGCTATGGTCTTGACGGCCGGCATCAATCACTACAAGAAAGCCCCACCCATGAATCGCATTGCTCTCGGCATCGTCAGCGATGAAGTATCTCCGGATTTTGATGAAGCTGTGCGGCACGCCCATCCGTGGGGGATCTCGATCTATGAACTTCGGGTGGTGAAAAGCGGGCGCATTCCCGCGGTCGATGGCGCTGAGATTCGATCGATACAGTCGCTGGTCAAAAACAATGGTCTCAGAATTTCTGCGCTGTCGCCGGGGATTTTCAAATATCCCCTGAGCGAAACCGCGAAACTGGAAGCAGAAGTAACAGGTGTGTTGCCGAAGACGCTATCGATGGCGCGAGAGTTCGGGGCATCGATTGTCATTGTATTCGGGTTTCAGCGATTCCAGGGCGAAGGCCCAGGCAACTTTATCAGAGCGGTTGAATTGATGCGCCGTGCTGCAGAACAGGCGGGGAAACTCGGAATAACGCTCGCAATCGAAAACGAGCCTGGCTTCTGGTGCGACTCGGGGAGCAACACCGCCAGACTGATCGCGGCCGTGAATTCGCCTTCGCTTCGGGCTAACTGGGATCCTTGCAACGGATACGGAACTCCCGAGGTTCCGTACCCTCAAGGATATGATGCCGTGAAGCGGTACATCGCGAATGTTCACGTGAAAGACACCAAGCAAGGCTCTCTCATTCAGTGCGTTCCCGTTGGCGAGGGGGCCGTGGATTGGAAAGGGCAGATCCGGGCGCTTGTGCGGGACCGGGTAGTACAGCACGTAACGATAGAAACGCATTGTCTTCCGCTTATTGACCGATCGAAGCAGAATGTCGACACATTGAAGAAATACCTGGACGAGGCTTACGCCAGCTAAGGAGTGTATTCATGAGTCTTGAACGGCGGGATTTCCTGAAATACCTGAGTGCGGGCGCAGTTGCGACAACATTCCGCCCGTCACTTGGATCACCGCAAGAACCGGCGCCGGTGAACGAGCAAAACGTTCACCCGGATTTCCGGACGAACAATCCGGGACTGGAGTACTTCGTCCTCGGCAACGGCCAGGTCCTGGTTTCCGTGCAAACCGCGCCAAAACCGGAATCAGGTACTCATTGCGGGATGCTGGTGATGTCCTCCGAGCATTTTGCCCGGAAGATGAGCACCTACCTGTTCCACCCGGAGCGAGGGCTCCAAAACACCCGATTTACGGTCACACT
>DOWV01000217.1:3579-8977 GCA_003519375.1 Bacteroidota bacterium | reverse complement strand
TAAGGTCGATGCGGGACGGCTTTCCCCAGATGGAAAGCCGCTTTGACCAGATCTACGACCACGTCGATGGATTTATGAAGCTTCACGAGACACTCGATATCGAGTTCCGGGTTGTCGGTGTAAAATAATAAAAGCCCAACACCGCGTCTGCGTCACTGCCGCTGGATTGTCAGGCGTCTCGCATACGACCGGCGAAGCGCTCAATGTCTCCGGTGGTCGGGTAATGAACTCTTCTTGCGGAAAAAAATACAAGATCCAAGACCCGACCCCACTGGCGCGCGCAAAAATCAAACCGCGGACTGCGCAAGTGCTGGGAGAAGACAGGAAAGGTGGAAGGTGAAAGATGCTGCCCGAGTTTGAGCTTATTCAGCCGGAAAATCTAAATGAGGCGACACGCATCCTGCTGGAGCTAGGCGAAAAAGCATGCCTTCTGGCCGGGGGCACTGACGTGTTTACTGCGATGAGGGAAAAGGGATTCGAGCCGGAGGTTCTGGTCGACCTGAAAGGGATCAGAGATCTGCGGGGAATCACGTCGGCAGGAGATCACCGGGTGAGCATCGGAGCTACGACGACCCTCCACGAGGTGGAAACCAGCAAGCTGGTCAACGAGGTTTGTCCGGTGTTGGCCGAAACGGTTGGGCAGATTGGATCTATCCAGGTCCGGAACAGAGGCACGATCGGCGGCAACCTGGGAAACGGGTCGCCGGCGGCGGATTCAGCCCGGGCCCTCCTGATCCTGGATGCCGAAGTTGAATTGGAATCGGCTGCCGGGAGACGCGCCGTCCCCATCGAATCTTTTTTCAACGGGCCTGGGGAGACAGCGATCAAGCGCGGGGAGATCATGCGGCGCGTCATCATCCCGGCGCCCAAGCCAGACACGAGTATGGTGTCGCTCAGATACGGCCCGCGGCAAGCTATGGATTGCGCAGTCGTAAGCGTGGCCGTCGCTATGACGTTTGACCCGTCGGGGGATTGCCAAATGGCGCGGATTGCGCTCGGGGCGGTTGCCCCCACGCCTCTTCGGGCGCGGCAGGCAGAGGCCCTGCTGGTGGGCGGTAAGCTCACTCAGCAACACCTGGAGAAAGTGGCAGAGGCGGCGTGTGCAGAGGCCCGGCCGATCAGCGACATAAGGGCAAGCGCCGGCTACCGAAGCCACCTAGTGGAGGTGCTGGTCAGGCGGGCCGTCAAGCAAGCGGTCGAGCAACACCGCGCAGGGATGACCCGATCGAAGTAAGAGGAGGCAGTTGTGAGCGCAAGATTTAGAAAGAAAGAGATTGGACTCAAGGTCAATGACGTCCAGCACGTGCTGGAGGTGAAAGCCAACCAGACGTTGCTGGAGGTGCTGAGGGACCAGCTCGGGCTGACTGGGACAAAAGCAGGATGCTGGACAGGGGACTGTGGGGCGTGCACCGTGCTTCTCGACGGCAAGCCTGTGAACTCGTGCTTCGTGCTGGCAGTCGACGCCGATGGCGGAGAGGTGACGACAGTGGAGGGCCTGGAAAGGGAGTGGAAACAGCATCCCTTACAGACGGCCTTCGTGGAAGAGGGTGCGGTGCAGTGCGGCTTCTGCACGCCGGGGGTGCTGATGGCCGCCAAAGGGTTGCTCGATGAGAACGCGAACCCTACCGAAGGAGAGATTCGGCGGTGGATTGCCGGCAATCTATGCCGGTGCACGGGCTATGTGCGAATTATCAGGGCGATCCAGAAAGCCGCTGTCACCAAGGCAGAGGCCCGTTAATCACGGAAGAGGCATGGGAGGAAGATAGGATATGGAAACGATTGTCGGAAGTCCGATTACCCGGGTGGATGCCCTCGAAAAGGTTAGAGGAGCCGCGGTCTATGGCGCTGACGTGAAGCTGCCGGAGATCCTCCATGGGGCGGTTTTGCGCAGCCCCCACGCGCATGCGCGGATTGTCTCCATCGACGCATCAGCCGCCAAGGCGATGCCGGGAGTGCGGGCTGTCGTCACAGGGGAGGATTTGCCCGGGGTGCTCACCGGAGAAGCGATTCGCGATATGCCATTTATCGCTCAGGGAAAAGTGAGGTTTGCGGGCGAGCCGGTGGCGGCCGTGGCGGCGGAGGAGGCGGCCACGGCGCGCAAGGCAATCAGGCTCATCAAGGTGGCTTATGAAGAATTGACTCCTGTCGTGGATGCGGTGAAGGCGAGAGAGGCGGATGCGCCGGTGATCCACGACGAAATGATGAGCTACGTAAGGATCGGCGTCGTGAAGCCTGTCCCCAACACGAACGTCGTGACGGTGAACGAGTACCGCAAGGGCGATATCGAAAAGGGTTTCCGGGAATCTGACTATGTGTTGGAGAATAAGTTTCGGACGCAAATGGTTCAGCACGGAGCCATCGAGCCACATTGTGCCACCGCCCAGGTGGATACTAACGGGAAGCTGACCGTCTGGACCCCCAACGACTCGCCCCATCGCCTGCGCAAGGACCTGTCGGATTCGCTCGGGATGCTTTACCCGAGGATACGGGTCATCAGCACGTACGTGGGCGGCGGGTTCGGAGGCAAGGGAGGCGTGAAAGCGGAGGCGATTGCCATCGCTCTGGCGATGAAAACGAAGCCCCGGCCCGTCAAGGTGGTGTACGACCGGGTAGAAGTGTTCACGGCATCGCTCGTAAAGCACGCGACGGTGGTGAAAATCAAAACGGGCGTGAAACGCGACGGAACCCTCATGGCACGAGACGTAGAGATTCTGTGGGATACGGGGGCGTATGCGGAGAAGGGGCCGGTAGTGTGCATGCAGGCCACGGCGGCGGCGGCGGGACCTTATCGCGTTCCCCACGCTCATATGATCGGCTACTGTGTCTACACCAACAGGATGATAGCGGGCGCCTACCGGGGGTATGGCACACCCCAGTTGACGTGGGCATACGAATCTCAGATGGATATGATCGCTCAGAAGCTCGGGTTGGACCCGCTGGAGTTTCGGCTAAAAAACGTGCTGAAAGAAGGCGATATCAATCCCGTGGGTAACGTGGTGCACAGCGTCGGGGTCGAGGCGTGTTTGAAGCAGGCGGCGCAGGCCATCGGATGGGAGGAACGGAAGCACGTGCCACGGATGACCCCCGAGGGGCGATACCGGGGTTTCGGCATCGCGTGTAGCACAAAAAACACGAAGACTCCCTCCGGCTCTGGTGCCGTCATTTATTTCAACCAGGATGGCCGGATTACCATCGCAATAGCGAGCGTGGAGGTGGGCCAGGGGGTGCGGACAATACTGGCCCAGGTGGTCGCCGAGGTGCTGGGGGTCCCGGTCGATACCATCAGCTTTTCGGACCCCGACACCGACTTCACCCCCTTTGATGCCTCGACGACTTCGAGCCGGACCACGTTCCACATGGGCAATGCGCTGAAGATGGCGGCTGAGAATGTGAAGAAGCAGTTTGTCGAGCTGGGGGCAGCGGTCTTTGAGTGCGGTTCCGCGGAGATCGAAGTGAGGGATGGCCGGGTGTGGCCGACCGACCGACCGGACGAAGCCATGACGTACGTGGAAGTGCTGCGCCACCAGTTCGCGGCGGGAGTGTGCCTTATCGGCCAGGGGCTCTACTATCCGCCGTCCACCCGGGGAAAGGCGTTCCACGGATCACCCAGCGTGTTCTGGATGTACGGGGCCCATGCCGCTGAGGTGGAGGTTGATCCGGAGACCGGGCGGGTGGCGGTGATGCGCCTTGCAGCGGCAATCGACGTAGGGCGGGCCATCAATCCTACCAATTGCCTGCAGCAGATCGAAGGCGGAGTTGTGCACGGAATCGGGACGACCCTGTTTGAAGATATGGTGATGGACGAGGAGGGGCACCTCATCAACCCGAACCTGCACGACTACAAGATGCCGACCGCGATGGATGTACCGGAGGTGCTGCCCTCCCTGGTAGAGGCTTATCACAACGAAGGCCCGTATGGCGCAAAAGGGATGGGCGAGGTGGTCACCAACTCGGCGATGGCGGCCATCGGCAGCGCAGTCGAAGACGCCGTTGGAGTGCGGCTGACTGAACTGCCGTTGACTGCGGAGAAAGTGTACGCGGCCCTACGCCTCAAGGGAATGTCGGATAAAGGGTAGAAACAGTCGCCCGATGCGTGCTCTTTACTGGCGTCAGGCTGACCCCTTTTGTTCCCCCATTCTGTATCCCTAGCCATGAGCGGAAGCAAGTCGATTTTCATTCTTCTAGTCAAGAAGAAATTAGTATGTCCCCGGAATTCCCACTCCCTGACCCTAGATTCAAAAGTGTGCCCCCGGGACCCTGATACAAAAAATTGCTTGCATATTCAGTTCTGGGCTAGTATTGTTATCCCCAGAATAACCCATGTCGCGGACACCCCACTACCTCTACGAAACTGAACTCGGCCTCGACGGAGCCGTCTTTGAAACCGCCGGGCAGTATGTTCTCCGAAGCGAGAGTCTTTTTCCCTTTTACGAGGAAATTGAATCACCAGACCAACTTCGCGAAAGCAAGGAAGTCATCCGGGACCTGAAAGCAATTGACTGGGCTTTCACAAATGACGATACGAGGTTTCTTACACATGACTTGCATCCCTACCCTGCGAAGTTCATTCCACAACTACCTGGTCATGTCATTGCCCGTCTTTCATTGCGGGGCGAGCTCGTTTTTGACCCTTTTGGTGGGTGTGGGACATCTGCCTTGGAGGCTGTCCGATTAGGAAGGCGGGCGCTGAGCACCGATGCAAACGCTGTGGCCACACTTATAGGTAAAGTCAAAACATGCAACCTAGATCGTTCTGCTGCCACGGATATTCGTGCCATACGCTGTGCGTTGGCTACCGGTCTTATAGAACTTCCCAAACCCGATGTTCTTTGCTCCAACTATTCACGTCACATCCCAAATATTCCTAACGTCGACAAGTGGTTTCCCTTTACCTCACGTGGGGAGCTGGCCCTGATAAAGTCGCGGATTGAAGCGATGGACAGCGAAAAAGCGAAAGACATCGCTCTCTTGGCATTGTCTAGGATAGTTTTGGCGGTCTCGTTTCAAGATTCAGAGACGAGATATTCAAGCAAGCCTCGGATTATACCTCAAGGCGAAACGGTCAAGAGATTCCTTACGGCACTCGACGATGTTGTGCGCAGTGTCGCAAGAACCCAACCAGTTCTACGTTACGGTGTTTGCGATTTTGTTACAACAGATGCGCGGCACCTAAGCGAGGGAACTTGCAAGACGGAATCTGTAGATCTGATTGTTACCTCGCCGCCGTACGGCAATGCGAATGACTATCACTTGTATCATCGTTTCAGGCTACTCTGGCTGGGGCATGACCCTGGCGAACTGGCCAAGATCGAAATCGGATCTCACCTCCGCCATCAAAAAGAAGCCAGCGGATTCGATTCGTTCCTCGAAGAAATGCTGCAGAGCCTCTCAGGTATGC
>DOWV01000217.1:1663-3467 GCA_003519375.1 Bacteroidota bacterium | reverse complement strand
ACAGGTATGCATAGGGTCCTTAAACCGGGCCGCTACGCGGTGCTTGTAGTGGGTGACTCGATTTACAACGGGACGCTATATAAGGGAGCCGAGTCACTGAGTAAGGTTGCGGATGATGTAGGTCTCGAGACGTTGTCCATCATAGAAAGACAAATCCATAACACACGGAGGTCATTCATTACTGCTGGTAGACGGGCAACAACGGAAAAGTTGCTTGTCTTGCAGAAGCCTCCTGAGAAAGTGAGGGTCTGGCTCCAAGCGCCACCGTACAAGTTATGGCCGTATGAAGCAATTCTCCGAAAAAGAGAAATAGAGTCTGTATTGGGGGTCAAGGTGGTTGGTAAGGACGAACAATCGTATAGTCTGACGATCGATCCATACATTATGAGCGAGGCTCGGCGGTTGGTCTTCACCCATGGCGTGAGTAGATCGGTCTTTGACGTGGAGCCCACTTGGCAAGCAATCATCGAGAACGGGTTTGGGTCGCAGCCCTCAGCGCGTAAGGATCCGAAATATGTCACACACGGACTTCACCCTTACAAGGGCAAGTTTTATCCGCAACTTGCCAAGGGACTCATGAATTTGTGTGGTCTGAAGCCAGGAACAAGGCTTCTCGATCCATTTTGCGGCAGCGGCACGACCTTACTCGAGGGCTACCTCAATGGGCACAGGACCTACGGATGCGACATGCATCCCCTCGCAGCCAAGATCGCAAAAGCAAAGACCGGCGTACTTGAAATCAATCCGGACGTGGTTCGAGAGACGGTTGGGACTCTTGTGAAAAGAATCGACCAAGCACCTTCACGTTTTTCTGATGAGCGTGACGAGTTTAGGGAAGAGTGCGTAGAAGAGATTGAGAAATGGTTTCCTTTGCCCGTTGTGAGAAAGCTCAATTGGCTTCTTCGATCGATTAGGAGTGTCAGTGATGGGGTGCTGAGGGATTTTCTGGAAGTTGTCTTGAGTAGCATTATTCGCGATGTTTCACAACAAGACCCCAATGACCTTCGAATTCGAAGACGAAAGAGACCGATAGAAGATGCAAACGTTCTCGGCCTTTTCCTCAAAGCTCTGGATACACAGTACCGGCGCATTGATCGTTTTTGGTCGGTGCGAGGGTACTCCTTCACGAAGTTCCAGCCAACAAGAGTCCTGGAGGGCGACTCACGCCAGTGGAAAACGTTCGATATGCTCGGGATTGAGGAATCAAACATCGACATGATCCTCACGAGTCCGCCTTACGCCACTGCGTTGCCGTACATTGATACGGATAGACTATCGCTGCTTGTCCTGTTCGGGATAGATGCTTCAGGTCGAAGGCCGCTGGAACAAAATCTTGTGGGAAGTCGAGAAATTATCACGGGCGAACGAAAGCGACTTGAGAAAAGATTGACAGAACACGATGCATCAGCGTTGCCTAAAAAGCTACATGGGTACCTGCTTGACTTGTACAAGCGTGTCTCCAAAGCGAACGTGGGCTTCAGACGTGAGAACATGCCTGCACTTCTTTTCCGATTTGTTTTGGATATGGAGTCGATCTTGAGAAACTGCTATCGGGCTCTACGCCCTGGCGGAGACGCTATGGTTGTAATTGGCGACAATCGGATGCGAGTAGGCCATGACTATGAGAGGATCGCGACAACGGACTTCGTACAGGAAATCGCCATTGCCAGCGACTTTAAGATGGTGGAGCGAATGGACATTTCGGTCACGACGGAGAACCTTGTTCATATGAAGAACGCTATCACCGAGAATGTGGTATTGTGGCTCTGTAAGCCGACCCGCTAAGCATACCCGAAGCGCCTTG
>DOWV01000217.1:1202-1449 GCA_003519375.1 Bacteroidota bacterium | reverse complement strand
CTCGGCGATACGACGGATGCGCACTACATCTCCGAGATCTGCACCGGCATTCACCAGGGGACGAACGTAAAATCGGAAATCCGAACTGTTTGTGTACATGTACATTCTGACCTGCTGAGTACTAACATCGTGAGGTTTTTCGACACTCCACACGCGCCAGGTCGGACGCCAGTTCCAATACACACGATCCTTTCCCGCACGCGGGCTGACATCTTTCTCGTATTCATCTGGCCATCCCCAGAATTCC
>DOWV01000217.1:484-1114 GCA_003519375.1 Bacteroidota bacterium | reverse complement strand
TCCCCCCGCCAGTTCGACTGCCTCCAAAGGAATGCGTGCCTCTCCTGGGATATTTTCGCCTTGTAGTGTTGGAAGAGTCATGTAGAAGGCGGCGGGCGACAGAGGATATTCCCCCTTCGTACCAATAGGAGGTTGTGCAGAGCTAGGTTTCGTTTTCTTCTTTCTGGCCTGGTGGGTTTCTTGTCTCCTGCGGCGGACATTCTGGATCAAGCCTTCGAGCAGATCGGCAGGAAGAGGCGGCGGAAGGTCAATATACTCCGTCCCGAATAGGGACTTTTCGGCGGCTTGCTTTCCAGCCCCGGACTTAAGCCTCACCGTCAGACCAATGTCTCTGTTCTTGCGAGCCTCTGTTTCAGTGGGTATCGCGTTTCTGGCTACCAACTGTTCAAGAAAAGTTTCCGTCAGAGAATAGGTGATCGGGCCGGCAGGTTGAAGAAACCGCGAAAGTTCAGCTTGAGCCGATGTGCATGCTTTCAAATCAGCAGGAAAATCGTAGGCTATCCTTGCGCAGCTCTCGTAATTGCGGAAGAACCCTCCCTCGGTGAGGTTGCTTGAGCCAATAATAATCTCAGCACAGTCATTCCACTCGAAGAAATAGATCTTGGGATGAAACGTGTGTCCGGGGATGCG
>DOWV01000217.1:0-360 GCA_003519375.1 Bacteroidota bacterium | reverse complement strand
TGTTTGACAATCAGAGTTTCGACGTTCCATCCCAGGAGTTCGCGCAACACCTCCTGGCTTGTTCCCCCCAAGTCTATTCCCAGCACAAAACGGACTGCTGTTCCTTCTTTGAGTAAGGCAGCGATTCGATGTTTGAGTCGTATTACAGCCTGAAGCCCCACAAAGGCGGAGACAAAAACAATACGGTTTGCCGGCGGATCTCTGTCCAATAACTCGGAGAGGACTTTGCCTAGTTGTATATCCGGCTGTGCAATATACTTTACTTTCATCTTGATATCTTTGACAATTTCGAGTTGAGAACCAACTTATAATGCCAATAAGAGGCCTTGGGAGGCTGAGGGTCAGGCATGCCTAATTGCC
>DOWV01000158.1 GCA_003519375.1 Bacteroidota bacterium | reverse complement strand
CACGCCGGCTTCGACCACAATTCGCTTCATGATCGAAGGTGTCAGAACTGACTCGCGGTACTCTTTGGGCTGGCGCTCAAACAGCTCCCATGACGGCATGCTGACGACCCGTGCTGGGATATTTTCTTTTGCCAGCTGCTCGTATGCGCCGAGTGCAAACTGGACTTCGGATCCTGTCCCGATGAGAATGATACCCGGAGTTTTTGAATTTTCCGCAAGAACGTACGCGCCCTTCGAGAGATTCTCCGCGGCGGCGTACTTCGATCGGTCGATTGTTGGGACCTTCTGGCGCGTCAGGGCAAGTGCGACAGGTCCTGTCCGATGTTCGATGGCGACCTTCCATGCAATCGATGTCTCATTCGCGTCGGCTGGTCGTATAATCGTGATGTTTGGAATCGCTCTCAGCGCGGCGAATTGCTCGATCGGCTGGTGGGTGGGACCATCCTCGCCGAGGCCGATACTGTCGTGAGTGAACACATAGATTGGTCGAATGCCCATCAGCGCCGCCAGGCGTATCGGTGGACGCATGTAATCCGAGAATATGAAGAACGTACCGCCGTACGGGATGATTCCATCCGTGAGCGCCATGCCGTTGAGGATGGAACCCATGGCGTGCTCGCGAACGCCGAAATGGAAATTACGGCCGGAGTAGACGCCGGCCTGGAATTCGGGAATCCCTTTGAGATACGTGTTGTTCGACGGCGCCAGGTCTGCCGATCCGCCAAGAAGCGTCGGCAGGACGGGAGCAAGAGCATTCAGCGCCTTTCCGGAAGCTTCCCGTGTTGCCATGCTGGTTTCGGGACCGTACACCGGAAGCGCCTTCTTCCATTCATCTCCGAGTTTTCCTTCCCGCACGTTTTCAAGCTCGCCGGCGAGATCGGGATGCGCGCGTTTGTAGTTGTCAAACATCGTGCGCCAGAGCGCTTCCCATTTCTTCCCCTGTTCGACTGCCCGGCGGAACTGCTGCAAAGCTTCCACCGGAACTTCGAACTGCTTCTCCGGATCCCAGCCCATCTTCCGTTTCGTCAATCGGACTTCGTCTTCGCCGAGCGGCGAACCGTGTGCCTCCGCCGTGTCCTGCTTGTTCGGGCTGCCGAATCCGATATGCGTCCGGACTTTGATCAGCGAAGGCCTGTTTGTCTCATCCTCAGCCTCCTTGAGGGCCGCGTGTACAGCTTCCAGGTCGTTTCCGTCTTCGACGATCTGCACATGCCATCCATAGGCCTCAAAACGCTTCGCCACATCCTCCGTAAACGCAAGGGAGGTGTTCCCATCGATGCTGATATGGTTGTCGTCATAGAGATAGATAACGTTGCCCAGCCTGAGATGCCCCGCGAGCGAAGCGGCTTCCGAAGAAACTCCCTCCATCAAGTCGCCGTCGCTGACGATCCCGTAAATCTTGTAGTTCACCGCCTCAAAGTTCGGGCGGTTGTACCGGGCGGCCAGGTATCGCTCCGCAATTGCCATTCCGATTCCGTTGGCGAAGCCCTGACCCAGCGGTCCCGTTGTTGTCTCAACGCCGGGCGTGAGATGATACTCCGGGTGGCCCGGTGTTTTGCTCTTGAACTGTCTGAACTTCTTGAGTTCGTCCAGCGGCAGATCGTACCCTGTCAGATGGAGCAGGCTGTACAACAGCATCGAACCGTGACCGGCGGAGAGGACGAAACGGTCCCTGTTATGCCATTTCGGGTTTGATGGATTGTGCTTGAGATGCCGGGTCCAGAGGATATAGGCCATGGCGGCCGTGCCCATGGGCATCCCGGGGTGACCCGATTTCGCCTTCTGGACGCCGTCCATCGCGAGTGTGCGGATCGTATTGATGCACAGTTGGTCGAGGGATGCAGTATTCAGCGTCGTATCTCCTGTTCTGTGAAACGAGTTGGGTGACAGCAGAATTTGCGAGAGCGGAAACGTGGATGGAAGATAGCGATCCGTCCGGCAGAATTCAATTTAGGTTTCGGTTTCCGAATAATCTTCTTTGAATCGTCTCGGAAAGACCGCCTTATGAATCGGGTGCGTGATGGTCAGCACCGGGGACATCGTTCGGCGCACGACCTCCTCGACCGTATTTCCAATCTGCACCCGCCGCATTCCCCGCCCGCCGTGTGTGCCCATGACGATCAGATCGGTCTGATACTCTTCGGCCAGCCGGACGATCGTATTCTCGGGCTCGACGTCTCTTCCGATGATCTTCTCGATCTGAATTTTGTCGGCATCATCGTGATAGATTTTCGGATCGGGGAATTTCTGAAGAAGCGATTCGGGCTGCTGAACAAAAAGATCGGTCACGTGGAGGAGAATGATCTTCGCCTTATAGCTCTTGGCGAGCGAAACAGCATAGGGGATCGCAAAGTTGCTGTATTCCGAAAAATCGGTTGGGCACAGAATTGTTTCAATCTTCCACGGCCCCTTCACTTGCCGGGGCTTTACGGTCACCACGGGTGTCCGGCACAGTCTCACCACACGTTCCGTCGTTCTGCCTATCAGGTGCGGAGAAGACCGGCCCAATCCTTCGGTGGCGATCACGACCAGCGAGTACCGGTTGTCTTCCGCCACTTCGATGATATCGTGATAGGCGGTTCCGAAACGCACGAGCATCGTCGTACGATCAGCGGGGAGACCTTCCTGTGTTATGATCTCCGAGAACTTGCTGTGAGCGAATCCTGAGACCAGTTCCCGGTGCTGGTCGACCGAATGCTCATCTTTCTCGAAATACCCGAGAGGTGTAGTCTCCTGCTCGTCGACGTAGATGAGCGTTAGTTGGCAGCCGCCGTCTGCAGCGAGGAAGGACGCAAAGCGAATGGCCTCTACGGAGGCAGGGGAGAAGTCCGTCGGACACAGAATGCGTTCAAGTTTGTACATGCTGTTTCTTCGGTAGTAAGATTGAACAGCGAACCGGCACGGTTTCCGGGAACCTTGAATAAGGTCACCGAGAATGTTCTTGCGGCGGGCAATATAGGTGTAATTCAGTAGATATGCCCGGAAATGGAGATCGGTGTCCGACCGGGTCTTTTTCGGAAACGATCTCAACCCGCTGAAGAGTTGCAGGAATTTCGGGCGCGAAATCGTTCCCTCCTCACACACTTGGAGGTTCTCGTCATGAACAAACTCAGTGGAATCCTCTTGCTTGTCCTGCTGTCGGTCGCCCTCGTCCCGGCGCAGGAAAAGAAGGCTGGCGAAGAAGCCCTTGGCTCGCGCAAGTACACCGACTACGAAAAGCCCGAGGCGTGCGGAGCGTCCTGCCACATCGATTTCTACCAGCAGTGGAAACAGGCGATGATGTCGCAGGCCTATGCCCATCATTGGGACGAGATTGAATATTCCAAACTTGCAATTCCTGACGCCGAGAAAGATCCGAAGATGGCGGGGGTGAAGACGGGGTGCAATGGATGCCAAGCTCCGATCTCGTTCCTCGTCGGTGATGTCCCTCCTCCGAAGCCCGAGGAGAACAGCCGGGCGAATGAGTCAGTCTCTTGCGATGTCTGTCACACGATGACGGGATTCAAAGGAGATACGCCGTTCAATTTCAATTTTGTCTCGGAGCCCGGACGGGTGAAATACGGTCCCCGCGACGGCGTGGTGTCTCCGGCGCACGAAACGAAGAAATCGGATTTCTACAAGACGGCAGAATTCTGCGGCACCTGTCATAACGAGAAAGACGGCTTTGATGTTTGGGTCAAGTCGACGCATCTTGAATCGAAAGAAGGACCCTACGCAAAACAGGGTGTGGTGTGTCAGGATTGCCACATGACGTTCGCCGTCGGAAGGAACGCGACGATGGGTCCCGAGCTCCCGAACGCCGCGCAACATCTCTTCCACGGCGCTCACGATCCCGGAAAGGTCCGCGGCACCATCGAGCTTCGAATTCACCCCGACATCCGTAAAGCAGAGCCCGGAGAACGCGTCAAACTGACGGTTGCGCTCTTCAATCAGAAGACCGGACACAAATTCCCCACCGGCTCAGCCGAGGAACGCCTTCTCTGGCTGCATGTGGAAGCCACTGATGCCAAAGGAAGCGTGTTTCGCCTGAAAGTCGATAAGAAAGGATTTCCCGGCGAGGAGTATACCATTGCTGCCAATACCCTGGCTTACCAGGATATGGGTATCCCGCTTTTGTCATGTTCAACAACTTGTTTGGGCATGAGCTCGATCTCGCGGTCGGACAGTTCCAGGTATCCGATCCGCTCTTCAAGCGCGAGCTCCGGCTGACCTTTGACGACTATCAGATCTACCGGGTGAAGCCGGGTACATCGTCGGTGAATCTGACGTACGACAGGGGATTGATGTTCTCCTACGGGCTGCCGACAGGCACGGACATCGTTTTCGAAATACTGAACGGAGAAGGAATCGGAGCAGCCGATGCTGCGAGGAATTCCGACGGCGACAAGTACAAGAACGGAATGCTCCGCATTACACAGGATCTCGGAGAGGCGTTCCGTGTGGGGGCGTTTAGCTATCCGGGAAATCAGGAGTTGACGCCGATGATGCGAATCTGAACTTTCGCACTGCGGGTGCCAACGTCGGTTATCTCGTGGGGAGGAATTTCAGGCTTCTCGGGGAGTACTCGTACGATCTCGAAGCGAAGGCTGGCCGGTTTACGGCAGGTTTTGTGGCAGCGTTCTGATCGGATCTAAAAAAGCTGAACGAGTTCGTTGAGCGGTTGCGCACTGTTGGTGTCGTGACCGCTCATTTTTTTCCTGAGGCGATAAGGCTGATATTCAAAGGTGTAAGAACGATTTTCACATCAGAGTAGTGGCTTCGGAGGACTGGTTCGGCTTCCGAAATCTTCAACAATCCGCGGGGATGGTCGTTACCGTGGAGAGTTTGATGAAGATTCTGCATCGCCTCAAATCCGGTGTCGTTGAAATCGCCGAGGACGAGCACCCCTGAGCGATCGTGAACACGCAAGAGCTCCTCAAGACACTCATGGGGGGTCGCGAGCTCATGCAGGGTGTTCAGGCACGTGATCGTCCGGACGGATCCCGACTTGAACGGCAGCGCCCGCATGTCGAGCATCATTAATTCAACGTTCCGGGCGAACTGCGGCAAGACCCGCTGCCAGACTTGTTCCTCCTTCTCGTTCGTCAAGTCTCCGCTCCTCACCCTGAATCCGAGACGCGTGAGGACGGCGGTCATTCGTCCCGTGCCGGTTGCGAGCTCGAGTACTTCGCTCCCCGCAGGAAGTAAGGCCTCGCGCACGATCTGCACATACTCGTCGACCAGATCATATCCCCAGGTGCGGAGGAGTTCGTCGCTCGGCGAAGGAGGAATTGTTGCGCTGATATCGTGAAGCGATGGTTTTTTGGGACTCAACAGCTTCACCTTTTTGATGGGAGTATCGAACAGGGCGGATCTATCGACATGAAGACGAGGCTAATGCTTGTCTCCGCTTGCGAGCAGCCGGAGATCCGAAACAAAACCACTAATATCCTCCTCCGTGAATCCCTTCTCACGCGCTGCCTGTCCGAGTGTTCCCCAGATCGGCTCGCCGCAAGCCAGACACTTGATTCCCTTCTTCATGAGATAGGATACTGAGCTTGGCACTGAAGTTACAAGATCCTCGATCGACGTGTCGGCCGTGATCATGGTTGCTTCCCCCAAGTCTCTTCGAGCACCTTCTGCGCTTGGTGTTTCAAGAAGGTGCGCACAACGGAACTTTCGCAGGATTGATCGAATTGAGCGCACGTCTCACGGAATACCACTTCCGCTTCCACTCTCGACCGCGCCCGCCGGAGATGTTCATCCAGCCCGGAGCAGTATTTCCGGATGAGCTCTTCCTGCTCCCGACCGCCAGGTTGATGATCGTATGAGATTTCGTCGTAGGGCATAAAATAGTTATTTGACCGGCGCGTCCTGGTCGTCAGTTTACAGGCACGGTTGACGGACTCACAGCAACCGCCGGCTCGATCCTGTAGGAGTGCGTAATAGGAACGCTTGCCTCGAGAATGGCGCTCACCGAGCAGTATTTTGTCGTCGACAGCTCAATAGCACGTTCAACATCAGCTTTTTCAATACCGTCTCCGTAGAAGACATACTCAATGTGGATCGATGTGAAAATCCTGGGATGCTCCTCCCGCTCGACGCCTTTCACATTGAGCTCGAAATTCTGCACGGGGACTCGCCTTTTCTTGAGTATCGAAACGACATCGCTTGACGTGCAGCCACCGAGCGACATCAGCAGGAGCTCTTTCGGTGCCGATCCCGCAAGACTCCCCCCAAAATCCGTTGATCCGTCCATTACAACCCAGTGATTTGAATTTCCTTTTGCTACAAACGTAATACCGCTGACCTGCTTGACTGTTACTTCTTTCGTCATAGTGCTGCTCCCGGTTCTTTTGGAAATGTTGATAGTATATTGTTAGATGCACGAATTGTCAGATCGAGTCAGACTTCCATGGCACTGGGCCGATGGCTTTCAATACCCCGTGCCATCCGTCGGAACACTGGCCTTCCCCTTGAACGACCGGTAGAGGTAGACAAAGTACCCCGTCGCGAGGGTCATGCCGATGATCCACCAGACGAGCCCTACGGTCAGGCCATAGTGCTGAGCCGCCGTCCGCTCGATCGACAAGCTGTACGCCGGATCGGTCGAGGCGTGAAGGAGTGTGGGGTAGAGCGAGAATGCCGTGCCGCCCAGCATGCCGAGGATAAAGATCGTCGAGGCTAAAAACACCCGTCGCTCGTCCTGCTTTCCGCTGAAATAGCGGATCCCGACGATGCCTAGAAGTCCGGCAAGGGGGAACACCAATCCCCATGGGTAAGAGGCAAAATTCCGAAATAGCTCGGGCCGGATCGACCAGGAAGCGATAACGCCTGCAACGGAACAGAGAAGTGAGCCCCACCACGCGATTCTGGACACGCTTCGCGCACGTTCGTTCACCTCTCCCGTTGTTTTCATGGAAATGAAAGCGGCACCATGGACCGAGAGGGTAAAGACGGCGATCAGGCCGAAGAGAACGGTGAACCAGTCGAGGACGCCTGACTCGGGGACGACAGTGAACGTGGTCCAGAGAGGGGCGAAAAAATAGCCCTCCTGATTCAGCGGCACGCCGCGGACGATGTTTCCCAGCGCGACGCCGAAGAAGACCGTCAGAAGTATGCTCGCCAGAGAGAATACGGTATCCCAGAATCGGGTCCACAGGGGATTGTGAACCTGGTGGCGGAACTCGATGCCGAGTCCCCGAAGAATGAGGAGCCACAAGACCATGATGAGCGGGAGGTAGAAGCCGCTGAAGCTCGAAGCATAGACAAGAGGAAAAGCGAAATAGAGCGTCCCTGCGGCGGCGAGAATCCACACTTCGTTTCCGTCCCACACAGGGCCGATGGCATTCAGAATGAGGCGCCGCTCATCGTCCGTGCGGGCTGCCCGGAGATGGATGATGCCGGCACCGAGGTCAAATCCGTCAAGCACGACATACATTGCCAGCAAGAAGGAAACGAGAACAAACCAGAGAGTCTCCATAAATCTCCTGCTCCGTAACTGATGCCCGATGCGTTAAGAGTGCGTTGTTTCTGCGGCCGGCCCTTGATTGATCTTCTTGATCACAAGAAGGAGGAAGAGCACGCCGATGACAAAATAAATCCCCAGGAAACCAAGAAGTGTGAAAAGCCCGTTTCCTGCCGAGACCATGGGAGAGGCGCCGTCTGAAGTTTTCAGCAAGCCAAAGACCAGCCAGGGTTGGCGGCCAAGTTCGGCGGTCATCCACCCGGCGGTATTCGCGATGTAGGGAAATGGGAACGCAAGCATCAGGATCCAGAGCGCCCAGCGGGCTTCAAAGATTTTCTTTTTCCAGAGGAGAAATGCCGAGAGAAGCATAATGGCGATGAAGATCGTGCCAAGTCCCACCATGATGTGGTAGCTATAGTAGAGCAGCGGAATATTTGTCGGCCACTGGTCCCTGGGAAACGCCTGCAGTCCTTTGACTTCCGCTGTCCAGCGATTGTGTGTGAGGAAACTGAGGAGCTTCGGGACGTAGAGAGGATTATCGATTCGGAGCTTCTCCATATCGGGCTGGCCGATCAACATGAGCTCAGCACCCTCCTTCGTCTCAAAAATTCCTTCCATGCCGGCGAACGTTGCCGGTTGATGCGCTGCGACATTCTTGACCTGGCCGTCGCCGGTTGGAAAGGCAACGAGCAGCGACGCAAAGAGGCCGGCAATGATTCCGACACGGATGAAAATCTTCGCGTGTTCAGTGTCCCTTCGGGCGAGGAGATAGTAAGCTCCAACGGCAGCCATCACGAATGCCGCAGTAATGACCGCGCCGATCATCGTGTGCGTGTACTGCCAACCGATCCACGGATTGAACAGGAGGCCCCAGTAATCGTTGACATGGAGGGTGGTGTCGGCCGCAACGGTATACGCCACCGGATGCTGCATCCATGCATTGGTTGCGACGATGAAATAGCCGGAAATCCATGAACCAAGGAATACCATGAATGCGGCAAGGAGATGTCCCGTTTGCCCGAGCCGTTTTTCGCCGAAAAGGAAAAGTCCCAGAAAGCTCGACTCAAGGAAGAACGCGAACACTCCTTCCATGGCAAGCGTTTGACCGATCACGCCTCCGGCGAATGTCGAGAATCGCGCCCAATTCGTTCCGAACTGAAATTCCATCGGAATTCCCGTCACGACCCCCATAGCGAAATTGATGGCGAAGATCTTCGCCCAGAAGCGTGCGCTTTCGTGATAGCGTTCATCGTTCTTGCGAATGGCGATCACCTTCAATACAACGATCAACAGCCCTAACCCCATGGTAAGCTGGGGGAAGAGGTAGTGATACATGATGGTGAAGGCGAATTGGAGTCGGTGAATCAGAAGAGCGTCTTCCATGGTGCAGGTCCTGTCTCAGTGGATCATCTCAGCGGAAGATAATGAAAAAAGAGATAAGGCACTCCGCAGGGTCTTCTCAAGGGATGCTGAATTACGGAAAAAGACCGCTGCCAGGACACCAAGCAACAAAAACTTTTCAGAAGAAATGGTCTTACCGCACTCTGCTAGTGTCGGAGGTGCAGGATGGCGAGCAGTTTCTGGCGCATCCTGGCCGGGGCATGCGGATCGGGATAGCAGCGGTAGAGGAGAATCGTTTTCTTCAAGCTATCGAAATACGCCGTGCAGTTCGGGCAACGTTTCAAGTGATTCTTGATCATTGCGGCAGTTCGTCGGGAAACCTTCCTGTCAAGCTGTTCTTCAAGGTTCCGGGCTATCGATTTGCACGCGTCCGTATGTCGATGATGTTGTTCCATGGCGAAAAGTGAGGAGGATTTGACATTAGGCCGTTCTGAGGTTGCCCACCGCAACCGCAGAACGAACCTTGCTGCCAATGGACCTTCTTACTTGCCTTCCGGCGCCGGTTTCTTTGTCGACAGCTTGAAAGGGAGATACAAAGGGCAAAAACCCATTGCGCTGGTGACGAGAAAAATCACTGCGAACAGACCCAGTACGATTGCAGCGATTCCGGAGATCTGATCGGTGAAGTACAAGGCAGCCACGACAACAGCTGCGAGTACGCGGATGAATCGGTCAGTGCTTCCTAAGTTCTGTTTCAAAGTATGCCTCGATTTGTGTGATAATGTGAAAGAAGGGATTCATACAGTACGATGCTTGAACGGGGAAAAGGATTCAGGTGTATTTGGTTGGGAAGAATCAGGGTTTGAGCTTCCCATTCGCCCCTCAGAAGCTCTGCTCCCGAGGCTATGTGATCGTGGGCAGACCAGCCCGCCCGAACGACACGTCCGAACGGTACGGCCGGGCGGGTCTGGCGGTGCTCACGATCAGCTTGTGAAAATCAGGGCTTGAGCTTCAGGGTGGCAAACAATTGTTTTCGTAGTTTCTGGGGAGGATGTTTGGTGGGGACAGAGGAGTACAGTTTGATCGTCGTCTTGAGGCTGTCGAGGTATGCTGTGCAATTGGGGCATTTCGACAGATGCCGCTTGAGTTCACGGCACTGGGCTGTGGTGAGCTTGGTGTCGAGCTCTTCGCAGATATGCTTGAGCACATCGGGACAGTGTACAGTCTTTTTCTTCATGCTGTCATATAAGGGTTTAGGCGCTCGCGCAAAAAAACACGTGCCCGGCGCAAACGTGATTTGACGGCAGGGACGCTCAATTTCAGGACTTTGCCTGCTTCTTGCGCCGAAAGCCCTTCAATGTCGCGTAGCACGAAAACGACACGATAGTCAAACGGGAGCTGCTGAATGGCCTCATCAAGCACTCCCTGCAGCTCCTTGTCCATTACCGTGTCGAGCGGCGTTTCCTTCCATGATGGGATCGTCTGGATTGTGTGACCCTCTTCGTCCACGACGGGGTGATCGCTCAGCGCTGTCGTCGCGTCGATTGAGACGGAAGCCTTGTCGAGCTTGCGCTGGCGTCTCTTCATCCGGCAGTTGTTGGTGACGATCGAATAAAGCCAGGTCGTGAACTTCGACCTGCCATCAAATTGGTGGAGTTTTCGATACACGTTGACGAATGTGTCCTGCCACGTCTCGCTCGCCTTGTCACTGTCCCTGCACACTTTGAATGCAAAGCTGTAGACGAGGTCCTCATAGGTCTTGACGAGCTGAGTGAATGCTCGCTCGTCTCCCTTTTGGGCTCTTCGTATGATTTCGTTTTCCGAGAGTTGTACAGCCATCAGCGTTGTCGTCTTGAAGTTATCGTATGTGAGTGTCTCAGTGAATATCGCGAATAATCGCTTCCGCTGCACGCCTGCCCGAGATGAGAGCCCCCTCGATGGAAGCATTTCCGCGGAGGACCTGGAAGCCCCTGTCGAGCAGGAAACCATCCACCTTGTCTGTGCGCACGCGTCCCACCAAAGCATCGGATGCCTCGATGATCCGCACGGAGACGTGATGGTCATTCAGGTACTTCGCGCACGCAAGCCCCGCGCCGACAACAATCACATCAGGATCGCGTCCGGTCATCCTTTCACTTCCTCGAAAATCCCTGTACGCTTGTTTTTCCGCACGTTGTCCCAGCGGAAGCATTTTCCGTTCATCGCGATGTAAACGCCGTGCGGGAGTGACTGGACGAATGCAAGTGCGCTTCCGAGATTGAAGAGCCCGTCCGAGCTTCCGAACTTGTAGGGGATCATTGCGCCCGTGAGCACTATGGTTTTCCCGCTGATTGCCTCGCCAAGAACGCGGGCCGTCACCTCCATCGTGTCTGTCCCGTGTGTGACGACGATCTTCTCTTCTTTTGACCGGCGGCAGTGGTCGAGAATGATCAGTCGGTCCGCGTCGGTCATTTCCAGGCTGTCGATCATCATCAGCGTCCGGATATCGACGTCGACCTTGCTGCGTCCGAGCTCGAGCATCTCCGGAAGATGCGTGTTTTTGAAAAAGAGCTTGCCATCAAGCTCGTTATATTCCTTATCGAACGTCCCGCCCGTGACAAAAATCCTTGTTCCCATGCAATCCTCTCCTGAGTCTCCGATCTTCAAGTCCGGAATCGCAGCAAATGTAGCAATTTCCGTCCAGAATTGCTAAGATACAGGGAGGGAAGGCTGCCGGTTTTCTCATCCGGTGATGGGGATTAAACCCAAGACTTGTACTGTCTGTCTATAGCATAGTAGCGGAGCATCAACTAACCGATAATAATTTCTGCGTGGGGCTTCGTATGAAAACCAAACTTGGAGTGATTGTGCTCCTGACGCTTTTCCTCGTCGTGTCTGCCTCAGGCCAGATCCCGGCGAGACCGGTTGATCCAAAAACGAAAGAAGCGCTTAAAGAGCTCTTCAAGGATGCACGGAACTGGGCTCAAAGCAATGTCATACCAAAGATGCGGGAATGGAAGGGAACGCTCGACGACGCCATGTCTCCGGAAGACCTGCAGACTCTCAATGCGCTACGTCATCAGGCGACAAGGTTGAAGGGTGCGGGAAAGAAACTCGCGGCGGATGTCAGGGCAGCGCGCCTGGCAAAAGAAGTACGGAAACTCAGAGAATTGAGGACGCAGGGCAGACTATTGAAGGAGAAGCGCGATGAGATGTTGAAGAATCTCAAGCCGCTCGCGACAAAGTACAAGTCCACACTGCAGGAGATCGGCAAGGAAGCAAGACCTCTCGGAAAAGCATGGAGAGTGGAGTCGAAGAAAATGGTGAAAGAGTGGTACGAAGCTCACAAGAGCGACTTCGGCCCGGGATTCAGAAAAGTATTTGCACAGGCGGTCCAGCGTCTGAGAAGAATGAACGGTCTGGATGAAGACCTGAAAGCGAAGATTGCGGCGGCCAAATTCCTGTTGTGGGATGGAAAGGATCTGCCGGAGATCGGTCAGGCGTTGGATGACCAGCAGTCAGATGAAAACGAGCTGAATGCTTCAGTGCCTGATGGATATTCGCTCGGATCGAATTATCCGAACCCATTCAATCCGTCGACAAGGATCTCCTTCACCATCGCTCAACCGGAGCACGTTTCCTTGACGGTGTATGATGCGCTTGGAAGGGAAGTGGCGAAGCTCGTGGACGCGGATTTCGGAGCGGGTACACATACTGCGACATTCGATGGACGCAATCTTGCCAGCGGGATGTATGTGTACAGAATTCAGGCGGGAAGTTTTCTCGCAGAGAAGAAGATGCAACTCGTGAAATAGCGGTCAGCTATCAGCGATCGGAGGAAGCCCCCGGAAGGGGGCTTTTTGTTTTACCGTTTCTGACTTCTGTCTTCTGACTC
>DOWV01000394.1:5603-6096 GCA_003519375.1 Bacteroidota bacterium | reverse complement strand
ATGTCCTGATGAACAGCTGGCCCTTTCGGGAATCAGGAGTGGGTGTCCAGTCGTTTCCGGTGAAGACGGAACTCGAGCGAGTCGCGAAATCATATCTCATGAAAGAGATGAGCTGGGAAGAAGCGCATGTGCGAATGGCGGAGAGGTATGAAGGTTTGCGAGAGTTGAAAAGTGCGGCCGCGGAATACCACGCACTTGCGAGGGCGACCCCGTACAACGTGTCCCCCTGGCTGCGGCTGGGGCGCGTACTGCTCGATGCCCGGGCAATGCCGGAGGCGGAAGCCGCCTTCAAAAAGTCGCTCAGAGTCGAAGAGAGCTATCACGCATATCACAATCTCGGATTCATTCATCTGAAGGCTGAACTGTTTCGGGATGCGACGATCGAATTCCAGAGGGCCCTTCGCCTTTCGGCCGGCATCAATGAGGGCAACTTGATGCAATCACGGTACTTCCTCGCTGTAGCGCAAGCGGCGGGAGGCGAATATTCAGACCA
>DOWV01000394.1:0-5440 GCA_003519375.1 Bacteroidota bacterium | reverse complement strand
ACCACCCCGAATTCCAGCCCGCCCGCGAATTGTCCGCGCGAATGGAGCAAACATCAAATCACCCCTCGCGAAAGACGCCATGACCGGGGAACGCCAGGACGCGTTGCGGAGATTGCTGAGCAAGTGGATCTTTGCGCCGCCGGCGGCCGCGGGTAAAGAGATGAGCGCCCATTCGATTCGACGGCGGCTCTACCTCCGCTGGATGGCCTTCGCACGCGTCCTCGGGAGAATCAATACCGTCGTCCTTCTCACCATTGTCTATGTGGTTATCATCGGCCCCGTAGCTATCGTTTTTCGAATCCTCGGAAAGGATTTGCTTGACCGATCCTCCGAAGAACGGCCAAGTTACTGGTATGATCGCGACAACGAGGAACATACCGTCGAGCGCAGGTCCAGACAGTTTTAGGAATCGCCGTGATAATACTCGGAATATCATGCTTCTATCATGATGCCGCCGCCGCTCTGATCCGCGACGGGGTTATTGTCGCGGCCGCCCATGAAGAAAGATTCACTCGGAAGAAACACGACGCAGCTTTCCCGCTCCATGCCATCAGATTCTGCCTACAGCAGGCGGGTATCACGGCGCAGGATATTGATTACGTCGGCTTCTATGACAAACCGTTTCTGAAATTCGAGCGGATCCTCTCGGGCGCCATTGCCACGTTTCCGAAAGGGCTTGCGTCGTTTCTGACAGCGATGCCGGTCTGGCTCAAGGACAAACTCTGGATTCCGCAGATCATCCGTTCTGAGCTGGACTATGAGGGGCCAATCCTCTTCTCCGGACATCACCATTCCCATGCGGCGAGCGCTTTTCTCGTCTCGCCATTCAAAGAGTCCGCGATTCTGACGATCGACGGTGTTGGGGAGTGGGAGACGACGACCTACGGCATCGGACGGGGAAATGACATCGAGCTGCTGAAGAGGATCCACTATCCTCACTCTCTGGGGCTTCTTTACTCGGCATTTACGTATTATCTGGGCTTCAGAGTCAACAGCGCAGAGTACAAAGTTATGGGTCTTGCACCTTATGGATCCCCAAGGTACTACGATCTGATCATGTCAAAGCTCTTGACGGTAAGAGCAGATGGAAGCTACAAAATGTCGATGCGCTACTTTGGTTACGACTACGGACTGCGTATGACCAACCGTCGGTTCCACGACCTTTTTGGGAGGCCGCCCCGTGAACCGGAAAGCACCATTGATCAGTTTCACAAGGATGTAGCGGCGTCGATTCAAAAGGTCACGAATGAGTTGATGGTCCGGATGGCCAGACACCTTCACGCTGAGACGAAGTCGGACAACCTTTGCCTGGCCGGCGGAGTGGCTCTGAACTGTGTCGCAAACTCCAGGATTCTTGACGAGGTGCCGTTCAAGAACGTCTTTATACAGCCGGCGGCAGGTGACGCAGGTGGTGCGGTGGGAGTGGCGTATTACATCTACAATACAGTTCTGGGAAATCAGAGAGGTTATGTTTGGCACGACGCTTATCTCGGACCGGAGTACTCCGATGACGAAATCGGCGAGTATCTTGAGGCACTCGCAATTCCTTTCAAGAAGCTGGAGAGGGGTGACCTTTTGTGCGAAACAGCCCGGCTCATCGGCGACCAGAAAGTGGTTGGATGGTTCCAGGGGAGAATGGAGTGGGGGCCAAGGTCACTCGGCAACAGGAGCATCCTTGCCGATGCGCGGAATCCGGAGAATCAATCGAAAGTCAACTTGAAGATAAAATTCAGGGAGAGTTTCCGACCATCTGCCCCGAGCGTGCTTGCCGAACGCTCGAACGAGTATTTTAAGATCGACGTGCCAAGCCCGTACATGCTGCTCACGGCGCAGGTGCGTGAAGGAAAACGTCATATCCCCTCGGTCACGCACGTCGACGGTTCTGCGAGACTGCAGACGGTTGCCCGCGATGAGAATGCGCTCTTCTATGACTTAATCCGCGAATTCGACCGCCAGACAGGATGCCCGGTCATCATCAACACCTCCATGAATGTTCGCGGAGAACCGATCGTCTGCACACCGCACGACGCGTTCAAGTGTTTTATGCGGACAGACATGGATAATCTGGTAATGGGAAGCTATCTTGTGGACAAAGCAAACATGTCTCTTGATATTGGAGAAATGCTGAAAGAAGAATTTGAGCCAGACTGAAGTGTTTGTTGCTGCCCAAAAGGGTGGAGCGTTGTTATGAAGTCGTCGAAAGGTCTGAAGCGTGCACGTTCAAAATTCTCGATCATTGGCGAGTTCTGGGCCTATTTGAGAATTCGGAAAAAATGGTGGCTGGGACCGATAATCCTTGTTTTGGTCCTCTTGAGCCTGTTTATCGTCTTCACGGAAGGATCCGCACTTGCGCCCTTCATTTACACCCTATTCTAGAGAGTCCATTTGAAACGATTCACTGTCGCCATTGCTGCGGTTCTTATCCTTTCCGTCCTGGCCCTCCACGCCCAGGACAGCGTCGATGTGACCTTTCGGTACAAGCCCACAATCTCCTCACCTTCCGTCGTATTCGTGCCTGGAGAGTTCAACGGTTGGGGACCAAATTCGAGCGGTTTCATCAGCCCTTCTGCGCCTTCGCGGATGGATTGGGACCCAACGACGGGATCATGGACGAAAACCGTGCGGCTGCGAATAGGATTTGGCGGCACACCTCCCACTGGGATTGCAGGCGCATATCAGTATAAGTTTAACGAAGACGGATCGAAGTGGCTGGCTGATCCGCTGAATCCAAGGGTGAACGCCGCCGATGCGGGTAATTCATACCTTTTTCCTACGAATCCTACGATCTATCAGTTTGTCCCGAACCAGATCACCGGGATGGTCAAAACGTCCACGCCACTTATCTCTGCATTTGTTTTTCCGAAAGTCGGGCAGGTGGTAGATACTTCATCGATCACGTTGAGAGTTGACTCGACGATGTATGTGGGCATAGGCCGAAGCTACGATCCGGTGAGCAAGAAGCTCTCCTTCAGAGTTCCAGATCCATTGACAAATGGTTCTCACAGGTTCTGGTTGCGAGTGGGCGACATCTCTGATAGCTCATCAATCGTGGTCCAGGCCGGAGCTGTTCAAATCACGAGTTTGGGCAACTTCGTGACGCGCAAATCCTCACGGACGATCTACGGATCCGTCGAGGACACCTCGATTCACACCGTAGCGATTACGCGGAATGACGCTGACACCGCCGTCTTCGTTGTGACAGCGGGGCTCTTCTCGGCTCAAATGCCGCTCGTCGAAGGTACGAACGTGTTTCGGGCAATTGTCGGCGATGCCGGAGGTGCCACTCAGGTCTCAGACCCGGTCACGTTCTCCTACCTGGCCAATCACGCACCGGACGCCGATATCTATTTCATCGCCGCTGGGGCGAATCTTATTCTGAGCGCACAGGGGAGCAGTGACCCGGATTCGGGGCAATCTGCACGACTGAAGTTCACATGGAAGGCAGACCCCGGCAACCCTGCGCCGATTGCAGCGGTAGACGGCGCTACCACCTCGCAGGTGGTGATTGCGGCACCTTCCGTTCGCGGCGACTACTTCTTCACTCTCAACGCAGAAGATCCTGATGGCAACCGGGACACGACACGAAACTACGTCAGCGTACTGCCGGACGGAACTGTTGAACCGTACTATCTGGCTACCTCTCCGCGCTGGGCAAGGCAAGGACGCTTGTACGAGCTTTTCTTCAAATCGATGACGCAGCCGGGCACGATCAACGCGGCTGTCCCTTACCTCCCATATTTGAAAAGCCTCGGAGTCAATATCCTCTGGGTCATGCCGATTATGGAGAACGCAGCTCCCATCAACAATCGCTCAGGGCCGGGCTACAATATCAAGAACCTCTTCAAGGTGGCACCGGAGTACGGGACGAACGACGACTTCAAGAACTTTGTCCGTCAGGCGCACACGCTCGGACTGAAGGTCATTCTCGATGTCACACCGAATCACACCAGCTACCTTCATCCGTTCGTGCTTGAGGCAAAGCAGTATCGGCAGAACTCTCCTTACTGGGATTTCTACCAGCATAGCGAGATACCGCATAACACCAATGGATTAGGACAGAGCTCGGCGGACGGATTTGTGTATTATTCTGGATTCTCCAGCCAGCTCCTGAACTACAACTGGTCCGATCTCGACGCTCGTTCGTACATGATAGAGGTCTATAAGTGGTGGGTGCGTGAATTCGACATCGATGGATATCGGTTCGACGTGTACTGGGGGCCCCGCCGCCGCGCGGTAGGAGGACAGGGCAGCGAACTCGAGATGGGCGTACCGGTACGAAAAGCGCTCAGAAAAATCAAACCGGACATATTCCTTCTCGCGGAAGACGATGGAACGGGCGCCGGCACGGAGGTGATCTTCGCCGATCAAAGCGGGGGTGTGGACGCCGGCTATGATTGGGTGCTTTATGGAGGGGCAATCAGACCGTTTGGCTTTGACGTCAGCTCAATCGAGAACCTTCATGCGAAGTACTTCAACAATAACTTCTATCCGGGTAAAAACGCTTTGTTCCTCCGATTCATGGAAAACCACGACGAAGAGAGAATTGTCGCCGTCCCAACCTACGGAAGCTACCAGAAGACCATGCCCGTTGCGACTACACTCTTCACGGTTCCCGGTCTTCCGATGATCTATTCCGGTCAGGAGGTAGGCTTTGGCCTCGGAATCGGAGACTATGACCAGCGGCGGAGAGGAGTCATTGATTGGAGCGCGGCGGGAAGGACGCTGTTGCTGCCGCATTATCAACGCCTGGCGCTCATTCGAGCACAGTACTCGGCATTCTCAAGCCAGAAGATGACCAGGCTTTCAACCGCCAATGCCGGCGTCTATGCATATCTGCGGCCTGGTGCGGCTGGGGATGCACTTGTCGCTGTCAACTTCACCTCCGTTGAACAACCGATACAGTTCAGCCTCACATCCCAACTCTTCGAATCACCTGCTCTCGACGCAAAATCGTACTATCTCAATGATGTTTACAACGACACCACCTACTTGCTCGTTTTCCAGGGCGGACAGGCTTCATTCAGCGGGACTCTCAAACCGTTCGGAAGTCTCATATGCATAAAATCAGACTCTATCAGGCGAATCACGCTACCTCCACTCGTCTCGGTACGGGCAGACGGTGCCGGGCAGCTTCCGAAAGGTTATGTGCTTCTGCAGAATTATCCGAATCCGTTCAATCCGGGCACAGCCATCAGCTTTCAGCTATCAGATATCAGCCTGGTGAAGCTGACAGTGTACGACATCCTTGGGAGGGAGGTAGCGAACCTCGTAGACGGAGTACACGCTGCCGGGACGCACGCTCTACATTGGAACGCCGGGTCGTTGCCGAGCGGCATCTATGTGTGCCGTCTGACTCTCATGGATGCCGGCGGAGGTGGTAGCAGGCGGGATGTTCGCGCAATCAAGATGCTCCTGCTAAGATGAGTGCCGAGTCAAGCTG
>DOWV01000176.1:5732-8369 GCA_003519375.1 Bacteroidota bacterium | reverse complement strand
ACAAGATGTTCACCGTCGGGAAACGACTCTACCGTGCTTGGGAGGTACTGGTACGCCTCACGGCTCTTGGAGATCGCGCCTCCGAGGAGCGGAAGTGCATGCGTAAAATAGAACGAGTACGCCTGTTTGAACGGTGCCCGCCGGGGTTTGGAGAATTCCAGAATCATCACTGCCCCGCCCGGTCGAAGCACCCGGAACATTTCACTCAGTCCTTGTTGAAGGTTCGAGAAATTCCGGATTCCGAACGCAACCATCACGGCATCAAATGTGTCATCGGGAAACCGCAGATGTTCCGCAGTCCCTTCTTCCACTGTGATTGTGTGCGATAGCCCGTGCCGCTCGATTTTGTGACGGGCGAACTCCAGCATGGCCGGGGAGATATCGACGCCGTAGATGCGCACGGCATTGAGCTTCGCCGCCTCCAGCGCAAGATCGGCCGTCCCGGTAGCCACATCGAGCACGGTTTTCGGCTCGTATTCACGGAGCAAGGCGACGGCCTTCTTTCTCCACCGGATATCAAACCCTGCACTCAGGAAGTGGTTCAGAAAATCATAGCGTGGGGCGATGCGGTCGAAAAGCGACCGGACGTACGAATGCTCATACGTCCTTCTCTCGCTTCCGTAAGGATCTCCCGCGCTCATTCCGATCCGGCCGAATTGCTGTTGAGTATCCACTTCCGCCTCTAATCTGAAAATATACTGAAGACTGCCAAGATTTCCAACCCGATTTCCGGCTTGAAGCACGGAGTTCACAGTGACGAAATCCCGTTGGCAGATTGGGACGAGTGGTTGCATTTCTGTGGGGCGATTACTACTTTGCTGGCAAGAATGAAGAAACATCTCGCTCTGGCTCTCGCCCTACTCTTTCTTTCGTGCGACCACGGATTGGCACCTCTGCCTCCCATCGAACCGGGATTCGGCGGGACCATCTACTTCGAGAAGGAAACGTGGCCTCCTGCCGATAGCCTGGTGAATCTCTGGGTTTTTGCATCACAAATCTTTCCGCTCGACTCTGAAAAGGTCTTCCAGGGCCTTTTCTCAAACCCGCCCGCGATCTATCTCTACCCGGCGTTTGATAAGAACCTCCCGCTCTTTGGCGATTCGGTTTCCTATGCGTTCAATCTTCCTCCTGCAACCTATTTCTACGTCGGCGTCCTCCAACGGACGGCGAACGACATCAACGTCCGAAGCTTGAAAGTGGTCGGCATGTATGGTACATCAGACGTTCCGCCGATCCCAATACCCGTAAATGTCACTGACACAGGCTTCTTGACAGGCATCGATCTCCGTGTCAATTTCAGGAAACCTCCGCCGCAGCCATTTTGAAAAAGCTGATCACATATTGCCTGGGATTCGCTCTCACGAGCTGCCTTCTCCATGGCCAGGCGACGTTCGGCACGATAACGGGCAATTTGACTGATGCCGAAAACGGCCAGCCGGTGGTCGGCGCAAGCGTAACCTTGCGCGGTACCTTCATTGGAGCGACGACCGACGCAAAGGGGAGATTCACACTCCGGCGGATTACGCCGGGGACCTACACAGTGGCGGTCTCTATGCTGGGCTACGAACGGCTTTTGCTCGCAGGCATCACCCTGCGTGCCGGCGAGAGTCGAACGATGGAGATCCCGATCCGCCCGGTTCCTCTCCAGGCAGATCCGGTGGTGATCACCGCGAGCAGGCGCGAGCAAAGCCTTCAGGAAGTCCCGGTGAGTCTGGCGACCGTGACTGCCCGCGCCATCGCCGACCGGAACAGCGTGACACTCGATGATGCGCTCCGTTTCGTTCCCGGTGTAAGCATACTCTCCGATCAGGTCAACATTCGCGGATCCACCGGATACAGCAGGGGAGTCGGAAGCAGAGTTCTCATCCTGCTCGACGGTCTGCCATACATAACCGGTGATACCGGTGAAATAAACTGGGAAACAATTCCCATGTTTTCGGTCGATCGTGTCGAGGTGGTGAAAGGAGCCGGATCGGCGCTCTATGGCTCGAGTGCACTCGGGGGCGTAATCAACGTCATTACAAAGGAGATTCCGAGTCAGTCTGAATTTCGGTTCCGGCTTTTCTCCGCCCTTTACGACAAGCCGAGGTATTCCGAATGGCAATGGACGACAAAACCGAGGTTCAGCAGCGGAATCTTTGCCGGTTATTCGGGGGCTGCCGGACCCGTCAGCTATCTGGTAAACGTTGCGAGGACCGTTGACGAGAGTTACCGTGAAAACGATGCCTACCACCGATGGAGTTTCTTCGCCAAGGCGCGATATGTCCTCTCCAGTTCGCAAAGCCTTGCTGTCGGAGTCAACTACCTCGACCGCTCTCACGGAAATTTCTTCTGGTGGAAGAGTCTTCGGGAGCCTCTCCGACCTGCCGACAGCCAGCGGGATGGATTGGTGAATTCGAAGCGGGGGAATATCAGTCTGGCGTATCAACAGTTTGTGACGGACAAGTTTTTCTATACTGCAAAACTCATCTATTTCGGAAATTTCTGGCGGGATGACAGCGCAGGCAGAGTGAATAATGTTTCGGCGTCGCATCTGGTCAGCACGGAGCTGCAAGCCACCTACGAGCTGAGCAAGCCGCACATTCTGACGTTCGGGATCGCCGCCAATTATGATCGCGTGTCTGCCAGCCTGTTTGG
>DOWV01000176.1:1595-5558 GCA_003519375.1 Bacteroidota bacterium | reverse complement strand
GCCCCCGGCCTGAAAGTCACCGCAGGCCTTCGTTTCGACTGGCAAAAGGTTTCCGTGTTGTCTCCGACTTCCCAGGTGAATCCCAAGCTCGGTGTGGTGTACATGCCCGACAAAGAGACAAGCATTCGGGCGTCGATCGGGTCGGGATTTCGCTATCCCTCAATCGGCGAATTGTACATACAGAGTTCGGTGAACGTGTCCCAGGTTGCTGTGTTGCCCAATACCGACCTCAGAGTCGAAAAGAGCACGTCCTTTGAGATCGGTGTGAGCCGGAAGATTGCCGAACGAATGTCGATAGATGTTGCAGTGTTCAATAACGATTTTCGCGATCTGATCGAGCCGAGCGTCGAAATCAAGACCTATCGTCCCACGCCGGCCTCCCCGGACGAAATCACGGGCCCCGTGATCCAGTTCGAAAACGTGACGAGGGCCCGCATTCAGGGTCTGGAAGCCGAAATCAAAACAGAATGGTTGAGGCGGATCCTCTCGACGGACATTGGGTATACCTATACGTGGTCCCGAGATCTTGATGCAAATCAGGTCCTCAAATTCCGACCGAGACATCTGCTGTACATCTCGGGCCAATGTTCCTGGGAACATGCGAGGCTCATGGCCGATTTCCGATTCCTGTCGCGTATCGAACGCATTGACGAAAACCTGGTGCGCCTTGCGCCCATTGTAAACGGAGATCAGCGCGTCGCAGTGAAAATCGTCGATCTTCGGACCTCGTACGATCTGATCCAGCTCGGTGCGCCGCTCCGGGTCGGTTTCACGATCAACAATCTCCTGAATTACTCCTACGTTGAACTCCTCGGCAACCTTGGACCTGTCCGATCATACGTCCTGACCCTCGAAGGAATGTTTTAGAGCCTCACCGGTTGCGCATCCCCTGTCACGCCCGTCTTGCAACAGAGTGAAGTTGTCCGTACTTTAGACCCCGTTCGACTGTGCAGAAAGAAGATCTCCCTTACGATGATCATCGATTCACACGCGCACCTGAATTCCGAAGATTTCAATTCCGACCTCGACGAAGTCCTGCGACGGGCAACAGCCGCAGGCGTGGAAGCGATCGTGGTGCCGGGCACGACGGTTGAGTCGAGCCGTCGGGCACTGGCACTTGCCGGACTGCACGACAACGTCTATGCTTGCGTCGGAATCCATCCTCATGACGCCTCCACAGTAACAACCGAAGCATTGGCGCAGATCGAGGAGCTCAGCAGGAGCGATAGAGTCGTGGCGATTGGCGAGATCGGACTTGACTATCACTATGACTTGTCGCCAAGAGACGCACAGCGGGACGCCTTCCGGGAACAAATCGAGATCGCCGTCCGGCGAAATCTGCCTATCGTGGTCCATACACGGGAGTCGGTGGAAGAAGCTATGGCGACGGTCGAAGAAGCGGTTCGCCGGAATCCCGGCTGGATGGCCGAAGGCGCGAATGTACACGCGCGAGTTCCTGTCCTTCGAGGGGTCTTCCATTGCTTCCCGGGCGGAGCCGAAGATGTCTGGCGGCTCCTGGATCTCGGATTCCTTGTTTCGTATCCGGGGATCGTAACGTTCAAGAATTCTCCTGTCGTGGAAACGATAAAGAGAATCGGGTTCGATCATATCCTTCTTGAAACGGATTCACCGTATCTCTCTCCCGTCCCCCTCCGCGGGAAGCGCAACGAACCGGCCAACGTCGTGCTGGTGGCCGGAAAGATCGCGGAGATCTTCGGAGCGGACGTGGACGATGTCATTCGAGCCACTCGCTACAACACGAAAAAGCTCTTCGGGATCAAGCCCTACGATCCTCCTCGGATTGCCTACAAGTTGCGTAATTCGCTCTATCTGAATATCACGCTTCGCTGTGACGCAGACTGCGTCTTCTGTGATCGGAAGGGTGACGCTGTGGTGAAAGGGCACAACTTGAAAATCGGGAAGGAGCCGTCGGCCGAAGAAGTTATCGAGGCCATAGGGGATCCGAAGAAGTTCGACGAGGTGGTCTTTTGCGGTTACGGTGAGCCGACAATCCGGCTCGATCTCATAAAGCAGGTTGCGCGATGGGTGAAGGAGAAGGGAGGGAAGGTGAGGTTGAATACCGACGGTCACGGAAACGTGATTCATCACCGTGACATTGTGCCGGAGCTTGTCGGCCTTATCGATACCGTATCGATCAGCCTCAATTCGATAGACCCGGATCAATATGGGGCTATGATGAGGATCGACGGGAAACGGTTTCACCGGGAGATGGTGGAGTTTGCGAAGGAGTGCACGAAATATCTTCCCCATGTGACGATGACGGTTGTGGGAATGAACGGCGTTGACGCCGAAGCGGCCAGGGAATTCGTCAAAAAAGAAATCGGGGCGGAATTCCGAATCAGGCCGTATTTTTAGAGCGCGTACAATAACTGCCGGGTGAAGTTGCCGGACCTCAAAGCGCTCAACGTGGTAGAGGCAAACAAGGACATCGCTGTTCCGCCGCAGGAATGCCGGTGATGGCGGATAGGCAGGATTCAGATTGAGCTCACTTCACAGCGGAAGAGATGTGAAAGGAACGGGAATATGAGATCGAAATTAGTGTTCGTCGCGCTTCTCATCGGAACGACAATGGCCGCCGGGCAGACGTGGAGTGATTCAGAGCGTGAAATCCTCGTGCTGCAGGATCAGCGAAACCTCGGCAACGGGAAGCTCCTCTCCTTCCTCTCGAATCCTGATCCGCAGCTTCGGTATCGGGCTCTCATCGCGCTGGCGAACATTCAGGATCGTTCAACGGACTCAGCAGTGGCGCTGTCGCTGCGTGATGCAGACGGAAGGGTGCGTGCCGCAGCAGCATTTGCCCTGGGGCAGATCGGCACAGGTGGCAGCCAGGATGCGCTGTTGGGACGGTTACGCGAAGAGAAGGACTCGGTTGTCATCGGACGCATTCTTGAAGCCGTCGGAAGGCTTGGAAATGTTGAGGCCCTGGGCCAGATCGTCGATATTCTCAGCGAGAATCAGAACGCGTACATCAAGGCCGAGCAGGCTCTCGCCATCGCGAGGTTCGCGCTGCGCAGCGTGAAGACGGAGCAGTCAATCTGGCATTGCTTCGAACTTCTGACGAATCCGGGCGCGGACGTCCGATGGCGGGCGCTGTTCGCGCTCTGGCGGTCGGCTCCGCATGGTTTGATTGAGGTCGAGATTGCAAAACGCGAATCGCTCCTGACGATCCTGTCACGGGATCCGAGTCCGGACGTGCGGATGAACCTGGCGACGCTGCTGGGCAAGGCAACTTCAGGTTATGCCAGAGATTTGATCAGGGAACTTGACGAACACGAACGCGAGAATCCTGATTGGCGTGTACAGGTGCAAATTGTCAAATCGATCGCAGCGCTCGCGCCTTCTCATCCGGAGTTGTATGACGATCTTGTCGGGTTTCTCGAGAGCCCGAACGATCATGTGAAAATCGCGACACTGCAGCTCTACTCAGTGTTCAATCGCCAGGCAATCGCCGCCTCTGCAGATACCGTCAGGCTGCGGGAGGCGCTTCTGAAACTCGTGGCGGCCAGGAATCCCGACGCGGAGATGACGAGGGGCGAGGCTTTTGTGGTTCTGGCGAAATTGTTCCCGGATGAATACGGCAGGAAGAATTACTATGCGGAAAAAGACCTTTCGGTCCGCGAACGAACAAAAGTCATCGAGGCGATGAGCTATGTCCCAAGCGGACGCAGTCTGTCGATAATCTTCTACTCGCTTGATGATGCTAATGTGCGGGTGGCTATGGCCGCCTGGGATTTTGTGCGGCGTTTCCTGACACCCTCCACGATCGCCAAGATCCGCTCCGGTGACCAGGAGTGGGGTGATGCACGGGGAACACTCTACCGGAAAACCATGAATTCCCTCGACCGGCACGACATGGCCATTACTCACCTCGTGGCGAATGCTCTCGCCGACACGGTGTTCTTTGGAATCTTCAGGGAGGCCGGACTTTCAGATTCCCTCGTC
>DOWV01000176.1:0-1411 GCA_003519375.1 Bacteroidota bacterium | reverse complement strand
GCTGTAGCGGCGATGGGTAGGATCGGCGATGCACGGTTCGTCCCGCTTCTTGAGAAAGCCCTCAAAGATCCGGATCGGACTGTCGCTTCCGGCGCTGCTGGCGCGTTGTATCGGATAACGAAGAAGGATTACAGCGCGAGTATTGCTCAGTCATCGAAGTCGACCCGAACCGATTTCGATTGGACGGCGCTGGCTTCGATTACGCCTGCAACCAAGGCGGTGCTGAAAACGAACAAAGGTACCGTGACTCTCCAGTTCATGAAAGACGATGCGCCGTTCACGGTCTTGAGCTTCGTGAAGCTGGCCCAAAAAGGGTTCTATGACGGCCTTGGGTTCCATCGGGTGGTGCCGAATTTCGTTCTGCAGGGTGGAGACCCGCGGGGAGATGGCTGGGGTGGACCGGGATATGCGATACGGTCAGAGTACTCATTTGCCCGCTTCGGTCGGGGCATGGTCGGCATCGCGAGCGCCGGGAAAGACACAGAAGGTTGTCAATTCTTCATTACGCATCTGCCGACACCGCACCTCGACGGCCGGTTCACCGTCTTTGCGAGGGTCGTCGATGGATTCGATGTCGTTGATCGTCTTCAAGTGGGAGACACCATCGAGAAGGTCACGATCGAGCTGTAGGTCAACGACGCCGGTACGTGTCGTACGTTCCCTGGTGTGCCGGATCGGCAGTCGAGAGTCGGGTATAGACATCCCGATCTGGCCATGTCAGGAATACATCTGCAATCTCCAGGTATTTCGAGTCAAAGAATACCTTTGACAGAAGACTCCGGGGATTTTGTTTCTGCCTCATATCCGCAATGGCTTCAATCGCTTTCAGCAAGGCATCCAGTCCCCGTTGTCCTTGAGTCGCCAACAGGTCGAGACCTTCGAAGTGATAGTTGTGGAACGACTGTCGGAATGCCTGATACTTCATGTTCGTCAGTTCTTCAAGGAAAGCAAATCTGCAAAACGTTCCTGCTGATGCAGCCTGCCAGCCGACCGCATAGGCGGTCGCAATGGCCTGGTTGCAGATGTTCGTAGCCCGTTGAAAACAGCGGGCGCCCGCCAATTCGTTGTATGTCTCCAGGTCCAGTCCGATGATGAGGTTCGCGTAATAGTCAAGGAATGATGTAAGCGGGTCGAATCGGTATTCGTCCTTGTTCATCGGTTGGTTCGTCACGTACATGAATTCCCAACGCTCGTCGAGAATCCTTATGACCTGAGTGTTTTTCCCTGACTTGTCGTTGTCCTTGTAGACGGGACGCTGACTCACGACCACGACCTGGGCGGAATACTTGTTATCATTCGAGCCAGAGAGAAAAAATACCGTCATTGAACAGTCGATGCGTTCCCCGCTCAAATCTTCGTCCGAAAACCGGTTGTTGTTCAAATACTTCTTGATATCTCCTTCGAACGATCG
>DOWV01000119.1 GCA_003519375.1 Bacteroidota bacterium | reverse complement strand
AAGGCGATGACGTCGTGCTTCACCTCTTCCTCGATTTGAAGAATCCGCCGGACGTCGAAATTCGCCTTGGACTTGATCACGTCAACGGCATCGTGCGGGATCGCGCCCAGTTTGGCCTGCCCTTCACATGCGACGATTTCTATGTCCAGCCAGATCCGGAACCTGTTTTCATCTTCCCAGATCTTGCCCATCTCAGGACGAGTATAGCGTGCGATCACGGATCGTCTCTTTCAGATAGTCACAGACTATGGTTTCTTCTCGAGCTTCAGGTCGATCGACATGGTCTTCTTCTCGCGGAATACCTTGAGCTTGATGACATCCCCGGCGCTCGCATCAGAGAGGATGGCCACAAACTCCTCAGCTGAGTTGATCCTGTCGCTATTGACCTCCAGGATAATATCTCCCACGCGGAGATCTGCTTTCTCGGCGGGACCCTTCTTGTAGACATCGCTGACGATAATACCGCGGGCTTCCGCGAGACCAAAGGACCGGGCTACGCGCGCGTCAACTTCCTGCGCCTCGAATCCGGTGAAGATGTCACGCGACACCTGCCCCTTCTTCCGAAGCTCGGCGACGATCTTCTTCACTTTATTGACCGGGATGGCGAACCCGTACCCGACAAAAGCCTGGCTCACACCTCCGGTGAATATCAGGGTGTTAATGCCGATGACATCTCCATTGCTGTTGACAAGCGGACCGCCGCTGTTCCCTCCGTTGATCGCTGCGTCCGTTTCGATCATGTCTCGATACATCGCATTACCCTGCTTGCCGAGGTTCATACCTGTCGAGCTTATGACTCCCACGGTGACTGTCGGCTTGTCGTTGATCTCAAACAGCCCGAAAGGATTCCCGAGAGCGATCGCCCATTCCCCGATCACGATGTCATCTGATGTCCCAAGATTCGCATACGCATGGTCGTTCCCGTCAACCTTCACAAGAGCAATGTCACTCACCGGGTCCGCTCCCACAAGCTTTGCTTTCATTTTCTTGCCGCCGACGAATGTCACAGTGATTTCTTTCGCGTTCCCGGCGACATGGTAGTTCGTGACGATGTAGCCGTCGGGCGAAATGACGACACCCGAACCGAGGTTCTTGACCTCGTATTTCTGCGGTCCGACAAACTGCCGCAGGAACGGATCGTTGCCGAAAAACTGCCTCCAGAACGGGTCGACGTTCAGGAATCCCTGCTGTTCGCGAACCTCCGTGACGTTGATACCGACCGTGGCCGGACTCACCCGGGCGATAGCGCTCGTGATGGCGTTCCGCCGCGACGATACGATGGGATCCTGGGTTTCCGCAGGTTTATCCTGTACCCGAACAGCAGTCGGAAAAGCCTCGTTGAATTCACCTCGGGCATCCGGGGATGCCGGGGCGGCCGATGCCTTGATCGCGTAGCCGATCCCGACACCTACGAGCAGGGGGATGGCAAGTACGATCAGTATTTTCGCATAGTTTCGTTCCATGGCGTGACGATCTCAAGTTGATGAAGGGATGTTCTTTTCCGGCTCCGAAATACCCTTCCAGACGTCATGGAGGGCGTCGAGATGGCTTATCAGGAGCACAAAGCTGACGATACACGAGAAGAAGATGAAAGTCCAACGATCAACCGATGCCAGCATGGTGCGACTTGACCACTCCCACGGAATCAGCCAGAGTATCACCGGTGAGCCAAGGATCGCAGCAAGATTCGCCCAAAGGATCTCCCGCCGGAAAAGCCGTGCGATCACCCAGAGCGTGCACCAGACCGCTGCATACGCAAACCCTATGACCAGCATGCCGCCAGCCGTCGTCGCAAGCCCCCGACCCCCTTTGAAACCAGTCCAGATAGGGAGAATGTGCCCGCCGACAGCCCCCAGGAGGGCAAGACTCTGGAACCAGAACGATCCGGGGAAGTACAACGCGGTCACATAAACGGCGGCAAGTCCTTTCAGTGCGTCAAGCAGACCAACGCCGAGACCGGTCAATTTCGAATGCGTGACAACATAGGCATTGAAAGCCCCGGCTTTGCCGCTGCCGGCATCCCGTACGTCGATCCGGCCCTTCAGCCGAACCACAAAATAGGCAAATGGAATTGATCCGACCAGATAACTCCCAAGGATCACCGCGAGCAATTCGAACATGTCCAAACGCCTTCAGGTCGGGGGCAACTATTCGTCTAGTGAAGAAAAGTTACTGAAAACGGGCTCTAGAAGCAAGGTAAGGTCTGCAGGCTCAGTGACCGCAACTGGTACAGACGTGACGTTTTTCTTTGCAGATTTGAGAGTTTCGAAGAAGAGAGGATTGGATTCACGCTGCAGAACTACTCACCTCTGCCATGGCGGGTCATGAGGTCGTACGTCGCCTTCATGGGATCTTTGTCTTCAAAGAGAACCTGATGGACTTCGGTCATGATAGGGAGCTCAATATCATACTTCTTCTCAAGCGCGCGAACCGACCGGGCGGTTGCCACGCCTTCAGCGACCATCGTCATCTCTTTCAGGACTTCGTCGAGTTTTCGCCCTTTTCCCAGCTGCTCACCGACATAACGGTTGCGGCTGTGGTGACTCATACATGTCACGATGAGGTCTCCCATGCCCGAGAGTCCTGCAAAGGTTCTTGGCTTCGCTCCCAGTTTGACACCGAGGCGGGTAATCTCATAGATGCCTCGTGTCATGATCGCTGCCTTGGTATTATCCCCAAAGCCGGCGCCATCGCTGATGCCCGCAGCGATCGCGATGACGTTCTTCAACGATCCTCCCAGTTCGACACCTCGGATGTCGTCATTCACGTAGACGCGGAAGTACTTCGTCATGAAAGCATCTTGCACCACTTTCGAGGTCTTCGCCTTGAAAGAGGCAGCCACCACCGCGGTAGGGATCTGGCGCGAGACTTCTTCTGCGTGGCTTGGGCCCGAGAGGATAGCGAGATTTTCCGCTCGCTCGTGCTGAAGAACATCGAGAATCACTTCCGACATCGTCATGAGAGATTCGTTCTCGATTCCCTTCGCGACGTTGCAGATGATGGTATGCTCGAGCGGGAGCGGAGCGATGCGTTGAATGACCGACCGGAGATATTGCGAGGGAACCGCCATGACGATCATGTCACGCCCGATGCATGAAGCCTCGAGGTCGTTCATGATTTTCAGATTCGGGGGAAGTGGGATGCCGGGAAGGAACTCCGAATTCTCACGCTTCTCACGCATGAGCTCAGCCTGTTCCAGCATGAACGCCCAGAGCGTGACATCATGGCCGTTGCCAAGGAGGACAAGGGCGAGTGTTGTTCCCCAACTTCCGGCGCCAAGGACGGTGACTTTCATCGGAACGCTTGCTTATCTCGTGTGCTGTGGGACGTTTGGGCGGTTTATGGACCGGTGCGGCCTGGAGCGAGCTACGACGGAGTACTGGTCTCCCGGGCTTTTTCCCGGGTGAACCTCGTGATCTTTTTCTCCGTCCCTTCAATCAGTCGCTTGATGTTCTGGCGATGTGAATAGACCAGAAGTATGGCGACGGAGAGGCTGAAGACAATCAGTGTCTTATAGCTCTGAATATCATCGCCGAACACATTGTAGCGGACGAAGAGAGAAAGCGGAAACGCGACTGCAGCAGCGATAGAACCGAGGGAAACGTATTTATAGGCCCAGAAAACGAGGAAGAAAACGCCTATGGAAATTGCGAATTCTGTCGGCACCAGGCCAAGAAGCATTCCGGCCCCCGTGGCGATGCCCTTGCCACCCTTGAATCCGGCGAACACCGTCCAGATATGTCCGACAATTGCCGCACCGCCGCAAATCATCTGGATGATGGTAAAATCGTCAAACGGAGTTTGGTTGTAGAACGGAAGCGTCGGATCCCAGAAAAGCCGGGAGATCAATGCGGTGACGAGGACACCTTTGCCCATATCGACAGCCATCACGAACACTCCCGATTTCCATCCAAGCACCCGGAAAACGTTCGTTCCGCCGGCATTGCCGCTCCCCTTCGTGCGAATATCGAACCCATGCATCCATTTTGAAAGCATAATGCTCGTGGGCATGGAGCCGATGATATAGCTCAGGAGGACGACGATCGCCAGGTTGATCATCCGCTAAAACCTTTCACTCGTTGAAACAGAAGACTCTGTATAAAATGTAGGGACAACCCCTGTGAGATGCAACAGAATTCAGAACGATTCCTGTTTCTGTGCCCGTTATCACCCGCCGGAAGCAAGTTTGAGGATATCAGAGAAGCCCTTTCGTCCGCCAACGCTCGAGGATTAACCGACCGAGTTCGAGATCTTCCTGCGTCGTGATCTTGATGTTGTCGTAGGAGCCCTCAACGATTTTTGCGTTCACTCCCACGCGTTCGACAAGCGCAGCTTCATCCGTTGCGTACATGCGGTGCCGCTTCGCGTTCTTGAACGCCTTCACAAGAAGCGACGCTTTGAACGCCTGAGGCGTCTGCACCTGCCAGAGGGCGTTCCGGTCGAGCGTTTCTTCGAAGAACTCGCCTCCGCGCGATCTCCGGATCGTGTCTTTCGGTTGAACGCCCAAAACAGCGGCATCATGTTCCTTGCAGGCCCTGATGACCTGCGAGATTCTCTTCGGCTCGACGAACGGTCGTACGCCGTCGTGGACAAGCACTATGTCCGACGGCCTGAACACGAACTTCCGCAGCACATTCGCGACAGAATCCTGACGGTGCACGCCTCCCACGGTGACGAGGCTGACTTTATGCAACCGATAGTGGGACACCAGCGATTCCATTTCGGCAATTGACTGTTCCGGCACCGCGATGGCGATCTCGTCGACATCGGAGCAGTGTTCGAACCGCTGAAGTGTATGAACGATGATCGGCTTTTCGCGGAGCAGGAGAAACTGCTTTTTCACCTGACCGCCCAGCCTCTCGCCAGACCCTGCAGCCGGGACAATCACAAAGACCTTTGGACGAATTCTGGACATAGGGGATAACCGGTGCCGAATCCAGGGACGCCCCGCCCGCCGGAAATCTGCGCCGGCGGAGAGGAGCCCCTTCATGTCTAAAGAACCATCATCGCATCGCCGTAGCTGTAGAAGCGATAGTTTTCCTTGATACCGCGCTTGTATGCCCTCATGACGAAATCGTGGCCGGCAAACGCACTGACCAGCATCAGCAGTGTGGATTCCGGTAAATGGAAATTCGTGATAAGGCGATCGGCAATCTTGAAGTCATACGGGGGGAACAGGAACTTGTCGGTCCATCCTTTGGACGGTTTCAGATGTCCGTCTGAGGTAACGCTCGACTCGAGCGCGCGGCACGTGCTTGTGCCGACGACGAAGACGTTATGCCGGGAGTCAATCGTTTTGTTGATGATGTGAGAAGCCTCCGGCGAGATCTCGTAGAACTCCGAGTCCATTTT
>DOWV01000264.1:5993-6528 GCA_003519375.1 Bacteroidota bacterium | reverse complement strand
TTTCTTTCGGATCAATTTCCGAGACGATGTGTCGAATTTCCCTACCATCTGGTAGGCACCGATGTAAGACAAATGAACTTACGATGATTCTCCACGCAGTGCATGGAGAATGTCGGAGGCTGGAAGGAACGAAAGATCAGACGAGGAAAACTGCCTCATATGTGAGATGAATTGCACCGAGGAACCAATCCTCGATTCTCTGCTGGCGTCAGGACTTGCCTCGTGCCGCAATCCGCCTAGGTTTCTAAGACATTTTGAGGTCGCGCTGAACAAACCCGAATCCCTTCCTACATTCTGTTCATTTCAACCCACTTCAGAGACGTTATCCCGCTTTCGCTTGCGTCGGGAAACGTCAGACGCCCGAATGACGCCAATCTTTGCCAGAAAATCAACGTCAGGAAGGTACGACATTTGGGAGATGCCGCGAACGGTGAATCGCGATCATGCCGACATTAGGTAGGAGGTGATGTCGCCGCGAGCATTCACTCGCGGTCAACTTCTCGTAGTTGCCTCAATACTTTGCGGCTTAGCGCCT